>CAXSIG010000110.1:5756-11130 GCA_964237255.1 uncultured Bryobacteraceae bacterium | reverse complement strand
AAGCGAGATATCGGAACAGACGGGTGGTCGCGCCTTCGAAGTCGGAAATTTGAACGAATTGCCCGACGTAGCCGCGAAGATCGGAATTGAACTGCGGAACCAATATCTGCTGGGCTACACGCCAACCAACGCGGAACGCAACGGAAAGTACCGCAAGGTGCAAGTAAAGTTGATTCAGCCGCGCGGCTTGCCGCCGCTCAAAGCATTCTGGAGATTGGGCTATTATGCCCCCACACAATAAGATGCGATTCATTCTTGGGCTGGCGCTGTTGACCGGCCTTCTCTTTGCGCAGAAACAGGACAACGTTCTCAAGCCGGATGAACCCGCGACGTTCTC
The DNA here is from genome assembly GCA_964237255.1 of uncultured Bryobacteraceae bacterium. Taxonomy (GTDB): domain Bacteria; phylum Acidobacteriota; class Terriglobia; order Bryobacterales; family Bryobacteraceae; genus JALYXI01. The sequence continues at coordinate 10,793 of CAXSIG010000110.1, read as the reverse complement.
CAGCGACACCCACCTGGTCGTACTTCACGCGACCGTGTTCGATAAGAACAGCCATCTGGTTACCAACCTGCCAAAGAGCGCGTTCGAAATCTTCGAAAACGGGAAGCTGCAACAGATGAAGGTGTTCAAGCAGGAGGATGTTCCCGTTTCGCTCGGCCTAATCATCGATAACAGCGGCAGTATGCGCGATAAGCGCCAGAAGGTGGAAGCCGCGGCTCTTGCGCTGGTCAAAGATTCGAATCCTGAAGATGAAGTCTTTATCGTAAATTTTAACGACGAAGCTTACCTGGATCAAGATTTCACCAGCAACATTAAAGAGATGCAGCAAGGCCTGACGAAAATCGATTCCCGGGGCGGCACAGCCATGCGCGATGCCATTCGGATGTCTATCGATCATCTTCGGGAAAAGGCCAAAAAAGACAAGAAAGTGCTCCTGGTAGTCACGGATGGCAACGACAATGCCAGCATGATGAGTCTGGAGTCTTTGGTACAAGCGGCGCAGCAGACCGGTAGTGAAACCGAGATCTACGCCATTGGTCTGCTTAGTGAAGAAGAACGCCGCGAGGCAACGCGAGCGAAGCGCGCTCTCATCAGCCTGGTGGAAGCTACCGGCGGATTGGCTTTTTTCCCGAAGGACACGTCGGATGTAGAGCAGATTGCGCATCAGGTAGCACGCGATCTTCGCAACCAATACACAATCGGGTATAGTTCCAACAACACGACGATGGACGGCGGGTTCCGTACCGTAAAAGTGATAGCGACCGGTCCGAACAAGCCCACGGTTCGCACGCGTAGCGGGTATTATGCGGGCAAGGGCGATTCGAGCGGAAAGAGCTCCGCGCAATAGCCGGTGCGGTCGCTGTTAGTTGGCTGGCGGCTCACACGCGGCTACAGGCTACGGCCGTGGCGCAGTCCTTATTTGCTTTGGCGAGTTGAAACCTATTCTGGTTTACATGCGGAACAAATCTCGCCCGAAATGTTTTGGCGATTCGCTTGGCAAAACCGCAAGGAACTGTTCCGCTATCTGCGTTGGGCCGCGCGTATGCGGGGATAATAACTGGAGAGTTCAATGGCGTCCGTACTAATCACTGGAACAAGTAAGGGAATCGGTCTAGAAACGGCGCTGGCGTTTGGCCGTGCAGGCCACACTGTTTTCGCTACGATGCGAAATCCTTCGCAATCGCCGGAACTGGCCGAGATAGCGGCACGTGAGAAACTCCCGATCGCGATTTCCGCCATGGACGTGGATTCCGACCAGTCGGTGAGCGAAGCCATACAAGCAATCCAAAAAGCCGGAGGATCGATCGATGTTCTGGTCAACAATGCCGGGATTGAACGGATGGGTTCTATAGAAGAGTTGGCGCTGAGTGAGTTTCGGGCGGTAATGGAGACCAACTATTTCGGAGTCATCCGATGCGTTCAGGCGCTGGGGCCCGCAATGCGGCAGCGGGGAAGCGGGTGCATCATCAACGTAAGTTCGGTAACCGGGCGAATTTCTTGCGCTCCGCTCACCGCGTACAGCGCGTCAAAGTGGGCCCTTGAAGCGCTAAGCGAAGCGTTAGCGGGTGAGATGAAAACGTTCAATGTTCGGGTCGCAATTGTAGAACCGGGCATTATCGATACTGCGATCGCCAGGCGCATCGGAGATCAACCACAGGGCTCACCCTATCGGCAGCAGGAACGTTTCGCTTCGCTATTCACAGCTTCCCTTCAACAACCGGTGCCGCCCACCGTGGTGGCGCAGAAGATAGTGGAGATTGCCGAAAACGATTCGTGGCAGCTTCGCCATCCCGTGGGTCCTGACGCGGCTCCGTTTATCCAATGGCGCGCCAGCATGGCGGATGAAGAGTGGATTAGCTTAAATTCCGCCGACGATGAAACTTGGTACAGCCGGGTGGAAAGCGATTTCGGATTCGATCCCCGGCCAAAAGGCTAAATTCGGTGGAACGCTTTCAAGATTTCCCGCGTGGAGTACTGCATCGCGATCGGTCTCCCATGGGGACAGGCCATCGGATAATCTGTCAACGCTAGTTCCCTGAGCAGCCATTCCATCTTTGACTGATCCAACCGCGTGTTGATCTTGATCGCTGCCCGGCAAGCCAACGATGCCGCGATTCCGCGCCGCACATCGTCCAGCGACGCCTTCCGCAACTCCTGCTCGGCGACTTCCAGAATCTCATAAATCGCCTGCTCCAAATCGGATGAGGCAATCGCAGCAGGCGCGCCGTTTACGGCAATTGTGCCCTGCCCGAATGGTTCCGTCTCAAACCCGGCCGCATGCAACTCATCCGCAATCCGCGCATACTCCAACTGCTGCGAAGGACTCAATCGCAGCACCAGCGGGAGCAACAACCGTTGCACTTCAGGCCGCCCTGCCGCCCGTTGACGCAGTACCTTTTCGAACAAGATCCGCTCATGCGCCACATGCTGATCAACGATCCACAAGCCATCCCGCCCGGCGGCGATGATGAAGCTCTCGTGAACCTGCCCTAGCGGTCGAAGGTCCTTCAGGTTTGCCAGCGTATGTTGGGGAGTAGATTCGAATCCGACTGGCCCGTGCGAAGCCGGAACACGCAAACGAATGGGGTCGGCGCGATCCGGTTCCGGACCGGTTTCAAAGTCAAACCGAGGCTCAGGCGCGACGGTCGGCTCCAATCGAAACGTGGAGGCTGGCTCTGGAGGCAATGAGTGCGACGGATGCGCTTCATCTTCCACCATCTGCGTAAATTCCGAGTACGGCAATGCGGCGGCGGGCTGAGGCGAGGGACTGACCGAAAATGCGGGAGCCGGACGGCTCTGCATCAACTGTTCCCGAATTGCATCACGCACAAAATCATGCACGAAGCTCTGATGCCGAAACCGCACCTCGGTCTTGGAGGGATGGACATTCACATCCACCTCTTCCGTTGCGCAATTCAAGAACAACAGCGCAAACGGGTAACAAGCCGGTGGCATCAGATTGTAATAAGCGGACGACAGCGCATGCAGTAACAGCCTGTCCCGAATCAACCGCCCATTCACGAAAACAAAGATCGAGTTCCGATTATTTTTCTGGATCTGCGGCCGCGAAACAAACCCCGCTACCGTAAATTGCCGGGGCTCCTCCTCCGGGATTGCCAACTCCCGCGTCTTCGGCGCCAACTCGATCAGCTCATCGAGAATGTCCTTCCCAAACACCTGAAAAACACGTTCTTCGAGCGTGTCCACCGGCGTCACATACAGCAATTCCGCGGCGCCGTTTCGAAGCTCAAATGTTTTCTCCGGATTCGCTAGGCTATAGTGCGTCACCAGCGAAGCGATGTGCGCCAACTCCGTTTGCTCGCTCCGTAAAAACTTCTTGCGCGCCGGAACGTTGAAAAACAAGTCGCGAACCGTGATCGTGGTGCCTGGTGTAGCGGCCAGCTCGCCGACATTGAGAATCTTTCCGCCTGTGATCTCGACAGAATTACCCGTTGTCTCATCCGCCGATCGAGTTTCGAGCAACAGCCGCGATACGGAGGCAATCGAAGGAAGCGCCTCTCCACGGAATCCGAGCGTTGAGATGGAAAGCAACTCCTTGGCGCTAGAAAGCTTAGATGTCGCATGCCGTTCGAACGCCAACAGAGCGTCATCCTGCAACATGCCGCACCCGTTATCTGTAATTCGAATCAACCGCCGCCCGCCATTCTCAATCTCAACCCGTATTGAGGTAGCGCCCGCATCGAGAGAATTTTCCAGCAGTTCCTTTACAACAGAGGCTGGCCGTTCCACCACCTCACCCGCGGCAATCTGATTCGCCACTTGGTCTGGCAGTACGCGAATCCGACCCATTAGCTATCTTTCATCCGGTAATTAAAACGCCCGCTAATTAGCGCGAATATTGCGTGAGTAAAGGGTAGGGAGGTGCACAGTCGTACGCACAGAGGCATGGTAGCATCCGGCGATTCAATGACCGGTCCGCACTAACGTTTTACTTATGTCGGCGCTCACGCCGTAATGTCTGACGAATGGGTACCGAAACACCCAGAAAAGTTAAACCCGGTGTTCCTGGCAATCCATCAAATCGCTGAGTGAACACAGGTAATCGATTCTGTGTAATTGGGGCATTCTAGTGCAATCCATAATAAATTCGCGTCAGATCGGCGTCGCGATTGTCGGTGTAGGCGGAGCTGTAGCGACAACAGCGATCGCGGGTGTTATTTTGATGCGCAAGGGTGCCATCGGTAAAGAAGGCTTGCCGCTGGCTACACTGAGCCCGGAACTGTCCGGCATGTTGGCCAACTATACGGATGTTGTCTTCTGCGGATGGGACCTAAATGGCGCGCCGCTTTCGGAGGCGGCTGAGGCTCACGCCGTATTAACCTCCCGTCAACTCGACATGGTGCAGGCTGAGCTGAGTCGCATGACGCCGTGGCCGGCTGTTGGGAACATTCGCTATTGCAGAAACATTGACGGACTGCACATGGTGGCGGCGAGCGACCATCGAAATGCCATTTCGATTATTCGCGATAACCTCCGCACGTTTCAAACGGAGAACCATCTGGACGGCGTGGTCGTCGTGAACCTCGCTTCCACGGAACGAACCGTTGACCTGTCCCATCCCGCTTACCAAAGTCTCGCTTCTTTCGAAACGGCGTTGGATGAGAATTCGACCGAGATTGGCCCGGCCATGCTCTACGCATACGCCGCGATCAGCGAAGGTTGTCCATTCGCGAACTTCACGCCAAGTATCGCGGCGGATCTGCCCGCGCTGATCGAATTGGCGGAACGGGAAGATGTCCCGCTCTGCGGCAAAGATGGCAAGACAGGTCAGACGATGCTGAAAACCGCTGTTGCGCCGGCGTTGCGTACGCGCGCGCTCCGGGTGGATGGCTGGTATTCGGCAAACATTCTCGGCAACCGCGACGGCAAGGCTCTGGACGATAAAGATTCACTGGCATCCAAGGTGGCGACGAAGGGTTCCTGCCTGGATCAGATTGTCGGTTACAAAGTGGAAGATCATCTAGTGGACATTCGGTACTACCGTCCGCGCGGTGACAACAAAGAAAGCTGGGATAA
>CAXSIG010000110.1:0-5746 GCA_964237255.1 uncultured Bryobacteraceae bacterium | reverse complement strand
CATCGATATCACCGGCTTTTTGGGCCAGCCGATGCAGATTAAGCTCAACTTTCTCTGCCGGGATTCTGTGCTGGCAGCTCCACTCGTCTTGGAGTTAGTCCGTTTGATGGACTGCGCAAAGCGTTATGGTTTCGGTGGGGTGCAGGAACAGTTGGGTTTGTTTTTTAAATCGCCCATGGTAACGGATCCTAACCAAGTGCCGGAACATGCGCTCCACAAACAGGAGACGCGATTAATGAATTGGCTTACATCGATTTATGAACGTGAGCGTCAGGAACGGGAAGTCTCGCCAGTACCCACAGTAGCGACGTGGAAGCGCTAGTCCCCTTACTGGCGGAACTGAACGACCTTAAGCGGCAATCCACAGCGGCGACCCACTCCCTAGCGGGAGTTGCGTTTGAAAACGCGTGGCGAATGCTGCTTCAGGGAATGGACTCACGACTGACCGCGATAACCGTAACGTCTCGCGCTGTTGCTGCGGCCAGATTGGGCGGTATCGATGAGCAGTGCTTACGTGAGGCGGGGCTGGACGGCCGAGAGATCGCGGGCGTCCTCCAACGAAGTTTCGATTCCGTTGCCGCACCGATCCAAACTCACTGAGTGAGTCGTTTCGCATTGAGAGTTCACCGATGCCACACTTCGTACAGCAACTAGCAAAGCAACCGCGTGCCGGCGCGACATGTCCCGGACGCGCCCGCGTGGTGGTGCTTCCCGCAGAATCGCACGCCGATCATTGCGCTGCGGTGGCTATCTATTCTGTGTTGGTCGCTCCCGGTTTCGGGGCCGACATCACCAAGCCCTTTCTCGCCGCTCTGATCCATCATGCCCACAACGCTTATCTTCCGGACGCTGGCTTCACCGGAGAGGAAACGCTGGGTGGATCGCTCATTCCCGTCATGGTCAATTTGCGCGAGCGCGCATTCGACCAAATTCCTCAGCCGTTGTCCGAGCACATGCGGAGGGCGGTTGAGGAGGTAGCGGAAGCCGGCACGCCGGAAGCAAAGGCATTTCATGCCGCGGATGTGCTGGATCGCGTCTTGCAAATGCGCTGGTTCGAACAAGCTACGAAGTTTACGCTGCGGCTTGCTTTGGATGATATGGAACTGGTGCACGCCGGCCCCGTGCAGGATTTTCACAAAACCGTTTTGCGAGAAGCCGGCTTATGGTGAACCTGTTGCGCCGGCAGGATGCCTGGGCCCGCACAGAGCCGCCCTCGGTTGAAACAACGGAGCGACTTGCCGCCGCGCCGCCAAGCACGTTGCGCGAAGCGATGCGGATGCTGAATTACGGTCCTGTCGCCGATTACTTCGCTTACCGCTGGAGCGATCCCACGTATCTGAGCGGGCTGGCGCTATTGAATCTTCACCGGCACACCAACGTTCTGGAACTGGCATGCGGTATCGGACACTATTGCCGAGAGTTAACCGACCGAGGCATTCCGGTGATTGGTGTCGACGTGGTGTATTCGAAACTTTGGCTCGCGAAGCGGTACGTAGCTCCGAACGCCCATTTCGTCTGTCTGGATGCGGGCGCATCGCTTCCGTTCCCGGACTCGTATTTCAGCACCGCATTCTGCCATGACGCGTTCTACTTCCTGCCTAACAAGGCGGAGATCGCGCGGGAGCTACAGCGGGTCGCCCGCGTGGTTTTAATTGGACACACACACAACGCCGCCATCGACAATTTCTCTTCAGGCGCTCCGTTGACTGTCGCGGAATATAAGCAACTCTTTCCCGGCGCCGTTATGTATGACGACTTCGAGCTTACACAAGCCTTGCTCGAAAATAGGCCGCCCAAGGAGGGCGGGGAAGGAGCGGCTCTGGCATTTGCGTCCGCACCTACGGGTTGGACCGGATTGTTTACCGACCCGCCTGCCGCTACGCAGTTACGGCCGAATCCACTCTTGCGCGACGGAGCTTTGTGCTTTCCTTCCGAACGATACGCAAAAGAATATGGCCCGTTGATGGACTATGTAACCGACTGCTCGCTTGATGCCCGGCGGCGGCGAGCCTTGGTATCACTTCCCGAGCGATGGTGACCCGATGGTGCGTCGTGGGTCTGGGATGGGTCGCGCGAGAGTATGTGATTCCAGCAATTCAGCAAGCGCGGAACGCTGAGCTCACGGCAACGCTGGACAAGGGAGATTGGACGGATGCGCAATTTGACGCCGTCTATATTGCCACACCGAACGATACGCATGCCGCGCTTACCGCGGAATGGGCAACGCGCGGCAAACATGTTCTGTGCGAAAAGCCCATGGCACGAACGCTTGCAGAAGCGGAGCGCATGGTCGGCACGTGCCGCAAGGCAAGAGTCCAGTACGCAACCGCATTCGATCAGCGGTTCCACCCACGTCACACGCAGATGCGGGAAATTATCGAGCGGGGTGAGTTGGGAACCATTTGTTCCGCGCGAATCCACTATGCGTGCTGGCTTCCGCCCGATTGGAGTGCGGACAATTGGCGGATTGATCCGCAACGCGCCGGAGGTGGCGCGCTGATCGATCTGGTGCCGCATGGCCTGGACCTACTGGCGATGCTGCTTGGCGAGTCCTGGGAGGAAATCTCTGTGATGAAACAGCGTAGAGTTTGGGATTATCCGGTCGACGACGGGGCGGTTTTGATGGGCCGCTTTGCAAATGGCGCGCTGGCGACGATTCAGGTGGGCTACAACTGTCCGGACGCGTTACCGCGCCGCAGATTGGAAGTAATAGGCACGCGCGGTATGCTGCAAGCGACCAACACGATGGGTCAGACCGCGGGCGGATCGCTCCACTGGTTCGGCGCGGATGGAACCGTTCTTGGTCTTCCGGAGCCGGACCTAGGACGTTGCTCGCCGTTTCAGTTACAGATCGAAGCGTTCAGTGAAGCGGTGTCGACAGGGCGGCCGTTCTCATTTACGCCGGAACACGATTTGAACCTCATGAGGCTTTTGAACCCTTGCCTCTAACGCCGTACATGTGTTCGAACTGCGGTTCCTGGCAAAAGTATTTTGCTGTGCCGCCCAACTGCCCCGTATGTAGCGACGTGCGCAATGCGCTTCCCGAAGATGGTTGGGACTTCAAAGGCCCGGAGGAGATCGGCGCGATGGTCGCTACCAGTTGGCATGAGCCCACACCGGGTATCGTGATGTTTCAGAACCATCCGACTGTTGGGATCGGCCCCTGCGGATATCTGATTCTGCATCCCGAAGGCAACATCGCTTTCGAAGCCGCAGGCTGGTATTCACCGGAGGCGCTGGCACATATCGAACATTTGGGAGGAATCCGCTTTTTGTCCGCCAGCCATCCTCATGGATTCGGCGCGCTCTGGCAGCTGCAGGATACTTTTGCGCCGCCTTATCTTGTCATGCATCGTGAAGCGGTGCGCTTCACAAAAGCTTTCAAAGTGAACTACCCCTTCGATGAAGATTGCACGCTCCTGCCGGGAATCACACTCCATTACGTGGGTGGGCACTATGAAGGCCAGTCCGTGCTGTTTCACGAATCGTCTGGATCTCTGTTCGCCGGAGATTCGTTGAAATTTGAGTTGGATCGCAATGGCCATGCGACCGGGGTGAGCTGTCACAAGGCGTTTCACAACCAGATTCCGTTGAGTCATGCCGAGGTAAGAAAGTATCGCGATGTCCTGGGGCAGTTGCCATTCCGACAAGTATTCACGCCTTTCGAGCATGTGCCGCACGCCACCACGCAAGATGCCATGCGGTTGTTCGATGCCCACTTGTCGGGTATTCCTTTCGTAGCGCCAATGCCGCTCTAATGACCAACGACTTTCAGGCGATCGCGAATGAATACCGTCGTGCGCTGCCGATGGAGTTGGCGGATGAGTTTCCAATCAACGGATTGGACCGCATTGGCCAACCACTTTGGGCGGTGGCGATCTGGGCTCCGGACGGCTTTTACGATGGATTCGGCTACGGCCCGGACGATGCGGGCGCGCGAGTTAGCGCTCTCGGCGAAGCGTCGGAGAACTGCTTTGGTTCACGGGAGATGCGGCGGAAAACAATTCGCCGCGCAAGCTTTAACCAACTAGTTCGCGAGGGCACGCCCGCGCAGGATCCGATGACTCTGTGTCTCGATGCGGGCTGCGGCTACACTCCGGACCGTGAGTTGGCATGGGTGGAGGCCAAGCGGTACGGGTCCGGCGAGACGATTTTGGTTCCCGCCGAGGCCGCCGCAATTTCAGAAAGCGACATAGCGCCGGAGCATCGCATTACGCCGTACGTGATGTGGCCCATTACGAACGGCTTAGGAGCCGGGCTGACTCTAGGACAGGCTCTGACGCACGGCGTCCTGGAAGTGGTGCAACGCGATGGCGACAGCGTCACGTTTCGAGCGCTAGACCAGGGAATCGCTGTCGAGCTTGACGACGTGAAAGACCATCGAACACGAGCGTTGCTTCAGCAGTTGGAAGCGGCGGAGATCGATGTGACGGTCAAGCTCGCCTCAACCGACTTCGGTATACCGGTACTGTACGTCGTCGGGCGCGACCGCGATATTCACCGGCCACCTTTTCCGCTGATGCTGAGTGCGTGTGGCGAGGCTGCGCATCCCGATCGTGAGCTTGCGCTGGCGAAGGCGCTCCAGGAGTACATCTCCTCGCGGTCGCGCAAGCGATTCATGCACGGGCCGCTGGCCGATGTCGCTTCGGTAGCGCCGCAACGGTACATGGACCGATTGTTCTCCACGGAGCCGGGTGGCGATGAGTCGCGCGCTCTGCAGTCGGTGTTGGAGTGGGTGATGATGCCTCGGGAGGAGTTCTCCCGCACGATTGAGGATCCGGTTCTGCGGGTGCGCTCACGCGTTCCGTTTTCGTCCTTGCCAACCAGCCAACGCTCACCGCTCGAGATTTTCCCGGAAATTCTCTACGTGGATTTCAGTGCAAACGGAATCGATGTGGTGAAAGCGATTGTTCCCACGCTTGAAGTGGAGACGGTCAGCTATGGACGAATAGGCGATCGCAATCTGAACCGCTTGTTGGAGCGAGGGGTGGATTGGGTGGGTCTGGGCGAAGGTCCTCGTCCGCTTTACCTGCCCTCCGGGCGTCGCGCTTGGTTGGATGGAGCGAAGCTGGAAGCGGCAGTCGGCAAGCTGTATGGCCTATATCGCGAACCGAATGGACACACGGTGGCGCGCATACGGGAGGGACGATAAATCGTGCCGCTTCGCTTCGCCTACAACACCAATGGCACAGCTAACCACCGCCTGGACGATGCGTTGTCGCTGATTGCCGACAGCGGCTACGACGGTGTGGCCCTGACATTGGATCATCATCATTTCGATCCGTATTCACCGAACCTGGCGCATCGCGCGGACCAACTTGCGGCGGACTTAGATCGACGCGGATTGGGATTGGTGATTGAGACCGGCGCCCGATATCTTCTAGACCCCCGGCAGAAACATGAGCCGACCTTGGTTACAGCGGAACGCGAAGGGCGGGAGCGCCGTGTCGATTTTCTAGCGCGGGCTGTGCAGATTGCCGAAGCGTGCGGCGGTGAAGCTGTCTCGTTTTGGGCCGGAATTCCAAAGCAAGGAATCGCGCCGGAAACTGCTCAGGCTTATCTTCGGGAAGGTCTGGCTATGCTGATGGACCGTGTGCCGGACGGAAGCGTTTCGTTGGCGCTGGAACCTGAGCCGGGCATGGCGGTGGAAACCGCAGATGATTATCGCGGCCTCAAACGGGAGTTTCCGCGACTCACTCTTGCACTGGATACCGGTCATTGTCTGGTGACGCAAGACCGCGACCCA
>CAXSIG010000109.1:0-11146 GCA_964237255.1 uncultured Bryobacteraceae bacterium | reverse complement strand
GCTCGCCGTGCTGCCGAACGGTTACAGGAAGCCCAAAACATGCTGGGTGCGATGCGTCAGCAACAAACAGGCGACCAGATGGGCGATATGGTTCGAAACGCGGAGCGCTTAGCGAAGCAGCAGGAAGCATTCGGCGACAAGCTCCGCAAAAATTTCGCCGCCGGTCAAGGTGGATCGGATCAGGCGAAGCAGCAGGCAAGCTCCCAAATGGCCCAGGAACGGGAAGGCATGATTGATGATCTCAAGCGCCTGGAGCAACAGATGCAGGGCGCGTCGCGAGCCATGGCGCAGACCCAACCGGAAGCGTCGAACAAGGTTCGCGAGGCGCTTGGGCGTGTCCAACAAGATGAGGTCGAAGCGCGCATGGGAGATACAGAAAAGATGCTCCAGCGCGGTATGGGCGGATATGCCGTAATGCGGGAAGCTCCCGTAACGCGCGCGTTGAACAAGATGGCCGACGACCTACGTAATGCGCAGTCGTCTCTCAAGAACGGCGGCAAAGATGGCAAGCCGGGGGAGGGCGAAGCGGACAAAGCCGTTCGCCAAGCCGAACAGCTTCGGCAACAGATCGAACAGATGGCCCAAGCTTTAGGGCAGCAAAATCAAGGCAACCAGCAGGGTCGGCAACCTGGGCAACAGAATGGCCAACAGGGAAATAAGCCGGGTCAACAGCCCGGACGACAACCGGGCCAGGAAGGCCAATCCGGACAAGAGGGTCAATCCGGACAACAAGGCCAGTCGGGTCAACAGGGGCAAGGTCAACAGGGCGGCCAGCAATCGAATCAACCGGGCAGTGGACCCCGTGGCGGAGGCGGCCCGGCGTTCGGCGATAGCTTCAACCAGGCAATGCAGGATTTCGGACGGCTACAACAGCAAGCCCGCAACAACCCGGACCTCGCCCGTCAAATGCAACAACTGGGCAACGACATGCGCGGCATCGGTTTGCGGCAGTATCAAAACAATCCCGAAATGCTCCAGCAAATTATTAACAAGGTGCTCGGAGAGGCGCAGCAAGTAGAATTGACTCTTCGTCGCAAAACCGATTCGGCGTCAATGCCGCATGCCTCAACACCACAGCAAGTTCCTCCGGGTTATCAAGGCGCGGTTGCCGAGTATTATCGGCGGTTAAGCAAGTAACTTATCGGCCTACAAGGGCTATATCGGATGGCTCGGGTACATATTCCCCGTCTTCACGCAGACCATCGACGTGAATTTGGATGGCCTCAGCCATCAACTCAAGAATTTCATCGCGTGTTTCACCTACTCCGACGCAGCCCGGTAGCTCCGGAACCGATGCACTGTAACCTGTCTTTGTCTGATGAATCAGTATAGGATACTGCACAAGCTTATTTTAATCCTGCCTGTTTAAGAATGCTGGATAGGTCGCGAGGAGCAATATCGCGGCCTTCGTTGCCCGTAATGGTGACCCGACCAGGTTTGACCATGTGCTTGAACTGCCTATGATTCGTTCCGGTCCGAGGCAACATTACCCATCCATCCTTCTCGATCATTTTGACAACTTCGCGGACTTTCAACGGCATTAGGAAGGAACGAGATCACCCAGGCAACTGTGTATGGCCGCGGTTCAAAAACGCGTCGACACTCCGCGCCGCCTTACGTCCTTCCGGAGTGGCCCACGCCGCCAGCGACTGCCCTCGCCGCATGGCCCCCGCCGCAAAGACTCCGGAAACGCTGGACTGATAATCCGCACCGGTTTCCACATTACTCCGCGCGTCTAGATTGACACCCAGGCTCTCCACCAACCCGGGCTTTGTCGGCCCTAAAAAGCCCATTGCCAAGAGCACCAGATCGGCATCCATCGTAAACTCCGTCCCTTCAATCGGCGCGAACTTAGGCGGCGGTCCAATCCGCACGCCATGCAGTTGCTTCACATTTCCATCCGCATCGCCGGTGAGTCGCGTTGTCGAAATACCCCAATCGCGAACTCCCCCTTCTTCATGAGCGCCCTCAACCCGTAGCTGCATCGGCCATAACGGCCATGGCGTAGATTCCGCCCGCGTGTCCGGCGGCTTGGGCATCAACTCGAATTGATGAACCGACAGCGCCCCATGGCGATGACACGTGCCCAGGCAATCCGCTCCCGTATCGCCCCCACCGATGATCACCACACGCTTGCCCGTCGCCGAAATTTGTCCATCCACCGGGTCTCCGTGGTTCGTGCGATTCTGCTGTGGAAGAAACTCCATTGCATAGTGAACGCCCTTCAACTCGCGGCCGTCCACCTTCAGATCGCGCGGGTTTTGCGCACCGCAACAAAGCACAACGGCATCGAAATCCTCACGCAAAGACGCCGCATTCTCCACATGCCGATCCGCCAAAAACTCGACGCCTTCATCGGCCATCTGCTTCAGACGACGGTCCAGCACCGCCTTCTCCATCTTGAACTCCGGGATGCCGTAACGAAGCAACCCGCCGATGCGATCGTCTTTTTCAAAAACCGTTACCCAATGGCCCGCCCGGCATAACTGCTGAGCCGCAGCCAATCCAGCCGGCCCGGATCCCACAATCGCGACACGCTTTCCCGTACGATGCTCAGGCGGTTCCGGCACAATCCAACCGTGTTCCCAAGCATGCTCCACAATTGATTTTTCAATCTGCTTAATCGTCACTGCCGGTTCGTTGATACCCAGCACGCACGAGGCTTCACACGGAGCCGGGCAAATGCGCCCCGTAAACTCCGGAAAATTGTTCGTCGAGTGCAACCGCCGGATCGCTTCATGCCAGCGATCGCGATACACCAGATCGTTCCAATCCGGGATCAGGTTGTTCACGGGACATCCGGTATGGCAAAACGGGATGCCGCAATCCATGCAGCGCGACGCCTGCGTCCGAATGTTTGCATGCGGAAACGGATTGTAAATTTCCCGCCAGTCGTGAATCCGTTCCGCCGGCGGACGCCGCGTTGGCATCTCCCGCGCAAACTCTTTGAATCCGGTAATCTTACCCATGAAGCGCGGCTCCTTCTCTTTGGGCAACAATTGCAGGAACAATACGCGTAGACATCACCCGCTTGAACTCCTGCGGATAAACCTTCACCATCTTCGGGACCGTCGTGAGCCAACTGTCTATCACGCGCTTCGCCGCCGGACTGCCCGTAAGTTCATAGTGCCGATTGACCCAATAGCGGAGCAGATTCTGATCTTCCGGATCGAACACCTGCTCCAAATCCACGCTGGACTTGTTGCAATTCGCGGATGCAAACTCCCCCGATTCGTCCAGCACATACGCGATTCCTCCGGACATTCCCGCCGCGAAATTGCGCCCGGTCTTACCGAGAACAATGATCAGGCCGCCCGTCATGTACTCGCACCCGTGATCACCCAATCCCTCAACTACAGCCGTTGCGCCGGAGTTCCGAACCGCAAAGCGCTCCCCCGCCATTCCGTTGAAAAATGCCTCGCCCGATGTGGCTCCATAGAGCACCACGTTGCCTACTAAGATGTTCTCGTCCGGCTTGAACTGGCTGCTACGCGGCGGGTACACGATGACGCGTCCCCCCGACAATCCCTTTCCGACGTAATCGTTGGCATCGCCTTCCAATTCCAGCGTTACACCGTTTGTGGCAAAGGCGCCGAAACTCTGGCCCGCCGACCCCGTGAACTGGAAATGAATGGTGTTGTCCTTCAAGCCTTTCGCGCCGTGTTTCCGCGCGATCTCACCCGAAAGCATCGCCCCCACGGTTCGGTGCGTATTGCGAATATTCAGATGGATGTGAATCGGCGTACCCAAGTCGATCGCCTCGCGCGAATGCTCGATCAACTCATAATCCAGCGCTTCCTGTAGACCGTGATCCTGCTCCGTCACATTGCGACGTGCAATACGTTGCGGCATCGGCGGGTTGTAAAGGATCTGACTGAAATCCAGGCCGCGAGCTTTCCAGTGCTCGACAGCCCCCTTCATCTCCAGCTTGTCCACACGGCCGACCATCTCGTCCATCTTACGGAAGCCAAGCTTCGCCATAATCTCGCGCAACTGTTCCGCAATGAAAAAGAAGAACCGGATTACGTTCTCCGGCTGGCCCGTAAACTTGCTGCGAAGCTCGGGGTCCTGCGTCGCAATACCCACCGGACACGTATTCAGATGACAGACGCGCATCATAATGCATCCCAGTGCCACCAGCGGAGCCGTCGAGAAACCGAATTCCTCGGCTCCTAACAACGCGGCAATCGCAACGTCGCGGCCGGTCTGCAGCTTGCCATCCGCTTGAACGCGGATGCGCCCGCGTAGATCGTTCATCACTAGTGTCTGCTGAGTCTCCGCCAGTCCAAGCTCCCAAGGCGCTCCGGCGTGCTTCAAGCTTGTGAGCGGCGAAGCTCCGGTTCCACCGTCGTACCCGCTAATGAGAACCAGATCGGCATGTGCCTTCGAAACCCCGGCGGCAACAGTCCCTACGCCAGCCTCGGCAACCAGCTTCACGGAGATCCTTGCTTTCGGATTCACGTTCTTCAAGTCGTAGATAAGCTGTGCCAGATCTTCTATCGAATAGATGTCGTGGTGCGGTGGCGGCGAAATCAGACCCACGCCCGGGATCGAATGCCGAACGCGCGCGATTTCCGAATCCACCTTGTGGCCCGGAAGCTGACCGCCTTCTCCCGGCTTCGCGCCCTGCGCCATCTTGATCTGCAACTCATCGGCGTTCACCAGGTAATCGGTTGTCACACCGAATCGCCCGCTGGCCACCTGCTTGATGGCACTGCGGCGATTATCGTGAAAGCGCACTTCGTCTTCCCCGCCCTCGCCTGTGTTTGAGCGCCCGCCGATCTGATTCATCGCAATCGCCAGCGTTTCGTGCGCTTCCTTGCTGATCGACCCGAACGACATCGCCCCAGTGGCAAATCGCCTGACGATGTCTTCCGCTTTTTCCACTTCTTCTAAAGGAACCGGCGTTTCCGCTTCCTTGAACTCCATCAGTCCCCGCAACGTCGCCAGTTCCTTATTCTGCTTGTCGATCAGCGCCGCGTATTCCTCAAACGTGCCATAGCTGTCCTGGCGCACGGCATGTTGCAGCTTAGAAACCGTGTCCGGATTGAACAGATGATATTCACCGCGGATGCGGTATTGGTATGTGCCTCCGATAGAAAGTTCCGTGTCGCTGTCCGTAACAGGCTGGTTCGCAAACTCGTGGCGTTGCGCCGCTTCGTTCGCGATGATATCGAGCCCCACACCTTGAATCCGAGACGACGTCCCTGTGAAGTACTCGTCAACCAACTTCTTGTTTAGCCCGATGGCTTCGAAAATCTGCGCGCCGCGATAACTTTGCAGCGTCGAAACACCCATCTTGGAGAAGACCTTCAGCAGTCCCTTGTTGAGCGCTTTTCGAAATCCATATTGCGCTTTCTCGCCGGTAACACCGTCGAGCAACATCCCGCGAATCGCCAAATCGTCCAAAGTTTCAAAAGCGAGATAAGGATTCACCGCACTCGCGCCATACCCGATCAGCAACGCGAAATGCATCACCTCCCGCGGCTCACCCGATTCCAGGATCAACGCTACCTGCGTACGTTTTCCTTCTCGCACCAGATGATTGTGAACCGCAGCCAACGCCAGCAGACTTGGGATGGGAGCATAGTCCTCATTCACCCCTCTGTCCGAAAGAATAAGGACGTTGTAGCCACCCTCGATTGCCACGCTCGCGCGCCGGCGCATCGCGTCGAGCGATCGCTTCAAGCCATCTTCGCCATCAGCCGCGCGGAAAAGCGTCGGGATCGTGGTCGCCAGAAAATCGCCCTGCGACACGCGCTTCAGCTTCTCGAAATCGCGATTCGTCAGAATCGGATTCTCCAACTTCACCGTGTGGCAGTGCTCCGGCGTTTCGTCCAGAATGTTGCGCTCGCAGCCGATATAACTAATGAGCGACATCACCAACTCTTCGCGAATCGGATCGATCGGCGGGTTGGTAACCTGCGCGAACAACTGCTTGAAATAGTTGAACAGCAGTTGCGGCTTGTCCGACAAGCACGCAAGCGGAGTATCCGTTCCCATGCTGCCGATCGGCTCTTCCCCGCTCGTCCCCATAGGCGCGAGAATAATCTTCAGGTCTTCGTCGGTATACCCGAAAGCGCGCTGACGCCGCAAAAGCGTTTCGAAATCGGGTGGATGGACACGGCGTGGTTCGGGAAGCTGATCGACCCGGATCTGATTCTTCGAAATCCACTCGGCATAAGGTTGCCGCGCGGAAAGATTCTCCTTAATCTCAGCATCCGAGACAATGCGACCTTCTCCGGTGTCCACCAGAAACATTTTTCCCGGCTGCAGACGCCCTTTCTCGATAACATCCTCAGGCGGCACAGAAAGTACGCCGGTCTCTGAAGCGACCACCACCAACCCGTCCTTCGTCACCAGATACCGCGCGGGACGCAGCCCATTACGGTCCAACGTGGCGCCGATCATTCGGCCATCGGTGAACATCACCGCTGCCGGGCCATCCCATGGCTCCATCAGCGAGCAATGATATTCATAAAACGCTCGCTTCGCCGGATCCATCTGCTCGTTCGACGCCCAAGCCTCCGGAATCAGCATAGCCATGGCGTGCGGCAAGCTCCGTCCCGATTGCACCAGCAACTCCAGCACGTTGTCGAATGTAGCCGAATCGCTTCCATCGGCCTGAATCACGGGAAAAATCTTTCCGATGTCCTCGAAGTACGGCGATCTTAAAATAGACTGTCGCGCGTTCATCCAAGCCGCGTTGCCGCGAACCGTGTTGATCTCGCCATTGTGCGCGATATAGCGATATGGGTGCGCTAAACGCCACGAAGGAAACGTGTTCGTTGAAAACCGCTGATGCACCATGCACAGCGCGCTGGTAACTTCCGGGTTATCCAGATCGTTGTAAAACTTTGCGATCTGAGGCGCCAGCAGCAAGCCCTTGTAGATGATGGTTCTCGCCGAAAGTGAAGGAAGGTAAAAGTATTCCGGCTCATCCAGATCCAGCTTTAGCACCTCCGCTTCAACGCGTTTGCGCACAACGTAAAGCTTGCGCTCCAACGTGTCCGTATCCATGCCCGCCGCCCGTCCAATGAAGAACTGTTGGATATAAGGCTGCTTCTTACGCGCCTCACGACCAATTGCGGTAGGGTCCGTCTTAATGTCTCGCCAGCCTAGAAATGTCAGGCCTTCTTCCCGCGCCACCGTCTCAATAATGCCTTCGCATTGCAGTCTGATTTGCCGCTCCACCGGAAAGAAGCCCATACCCGCGCCATACTCTCCAGGCGCAGGTAATGCAAAGCCGAGACGCACCGCTTCCTTCGCAAAGAAATCGTGCGGAATTTGTATCAGCACTCCGGCGCCGTCGCCAGTATCCGGATCGCAGCCACAAGCGCCGCGGTGCGTTAAATTCACCAGGATCTGAATACCCTGCTTGATGATTTCGTGTGACTTCAAACCTTTGATGTTTGCGACGAACCCGATACCGCAGGCGTCGTGTTCGTTACGAGGATCGTATAGGCCTTGCGCGCGCGGCAGGCCGGTGACAGGAGTGGATTCGGTCATCGTTCTCTAATCGGGTAAAAGGAATCGACACAGTCCGGGGACTACGACGAATTTCAAATTAGCAAAAAATAAGAGTTTCTGATGTATCATTTAGCTATTATTAGCAACTCTAATACAGCTCGCCTCTTCCGCGATATCGTTTATGAGCGCAGCATCAGCCGTGCCGCGCGCGCAAACGGCATCACGCAATCGGCGGCAAGTCAGCAACTGCTGGAACTGGAACGCCAGTTGGGGATCCAACTTCTTGACCGCCAAACCAGGCCCCTGGAGCCAACCCAGGCGGGTGAACTCTACTTTACTTATTGCCGCGACATGCTCCGCCATGAAGAGGATTTTCTCAAAGCGGTGGAGAATCTGCGTACACAAAAGGAAGCAGTCGTACGCATCGCATCCATCTATTCAATCGGCCTTCAGGAATTACCCAGATTCGAACGCGAGTTCGCCCAACGGCATCCACGAATTGAATTAAAGATTTCTTTTTATCGGCCGGAGTCCGTGTACACCTCCGTGTTGGATGACTTGGCCGATTTCGGAGTCGTCAGTTATCCGGAAGTGCGTCGCGGCCTGAAGCTGGTGCATGGGAGGAACGAACCAATGTCCGTGATTGTCCCGGAAGCGCACGAACTCGCCGAATGCCGATCCATTCAAGCGAAGCAGTTGGACCGGCAACCATTCATTGCCTTCGACGACGACCTTCCTATCCGCAGAGAGATCGACCGCTACCTGCGCGAACGCGGCGTCTCGGTCAACGTGAAGCGTAGCGTAGATAATAACGAAGCGCTGAAAGCATGCGTAATAGCGGGCAGCGGCATTTCCATCATGCCCCACTGCGCGCTGGATCGCCTGTTAGCCATCCCCCTCAAAGATCCGCTCCTCCGGCCGATCGGTCTCGTGTACCGGCGAGGAAAGGCGTTGACCAGTTCCGCCAAAATGGTCATCGAAGAATTATTGGCCTCCAGCCCAGACACAGTACGGAAGTAAAGACGTCACTTCGTATTTGCCGGAATTCCTTTATACTTTTCCCCATAGTGCGGAAACTTTTGGCAGCCGCCGCTCTGGCCTCGGGAGCGCTACTGGCTCAGGACGCGGTAACGGTGAACGTCGACCTATCGAAGCCCCTCGGTCCGATGAAACCAATCTGTAGTGACTTCGGTTATGACGAGCAGAACTACACGTACACCGCCAACGGAACGAAGCTGGTGCGCGAGTTAGGCGCCCTGCACAAGCCTGTGTACATTCGCGCCCATTCGCTATTAAGTACCGGTGACGGCACGCCCGCGCTCAAGTGGGGATCGACCAACGCGTATACAGAAGATTCGAACGGCAATCCGGTCTATAACTGGACCATCGTGGATCGTATTTTCGACACCTATCTGGCCTCCGGCGCGAAGCCATTCGTTGAGATCGGCTTTATGCCGAAAGCGCTTTCCACACAGCCGGACCCGTATCGACACGATTGGCCAAAAACGAAGATCAGCGCCGGCTGGTCGTTTCCTCCAAAGGACTACGCGAAGTGGGGCGAGCTGGTGTATCAGTGGGTGCGGCATGAAGTGGCCCGGCATGGCGAGAGCGAGGTCAACAGTTGGTATTGGGAAGTCTGGAATGAGCCGGACATCGAGTATTGGCGCGGCACCCCGGATGAGTACAACAAGCTGTACGACATAGCGGCGCGCGCGGTAAAACGGGCGGCCCCACAGGCGCGCGTCGGTGGTCCTGCCACGACGGGACCTGCGAGCAAACGAGCCGCCGAGTATCTTCGACAGTTTCTTGAGTTCTGCGACCGAACCGATGCTCCTCTCGATTTCGTCACGTATCACGCGAAGGGATCTCCTACGAATGTCGAGGGGCACGTGCGCATGGGATTGGGGAAAAATCTCCGCGACGTATCGGAGGGCATGTCCATCCTGACTAGCTTTCCTAAGTTCGCCGGATTGCCGATCGTCTTGAGCGAAGCGGACCCGGAGGGATGCGCAGCCTGCTCCGTCAGCATGGGATACAAGCAGAACGGATATCGCAACGGCACCATGTACCCGACGTATACGGCCGCGTTGATGAAGGGCATTCTTGATTTGGCTGCGGAACGCAAAGCCAACATTGCAGGTATGCTGACCTGGGCATTTGAATTTGAGGGGCAGCCTTGGTTCGATGGCTTTCGAACACTGGCCACTAACGGCATCGACAAACCGGTGATGAATGTGTTTCGGATGGCGAGCAAACTAGGCGGGGATCAGGTGGGCGTAACGAGCTCGAGCACGGCTGCTGTCGATCAGATCATGGCCGCGGGGATTCGCGACAAACCGGATATCGATGGAATCGCAACCCGCGGCGGGCGAAGCGCAACGCTGCTCCTATGGAATTACCACGACGATGATTTGCCCGGGCCGGATACGCCGGTACGGATAGGGGTGTCAGGATTGCCGAAAGGGGCAACTCTTCGCGTCGCGAAGCATTACCGAATCGATGAGAACCATAGCAACGCGTACACAGTTTGGCAGCAACTGGGAAAACCGCAACACCCGGAGCCCGGTCTGATTCGCGCCATGGACAGGGCATCCGGTTTAGGGGAGCTAACAGGAGAGCTGGGGCTAAACTTTGCTTTACCTCGACAGTCGGTTAGTTTGCTGGAACTTCGCTGGTAAGCCACCGTGTCATCAGTCGCCGGTTGTGGCGCTTGAAGGACTTTCTCGCATAAAGCAACTCGGCGCGATCATTCGCGTCGGCCACTTCCAGGTGTAAAGCTTGAACGCCTAGCTCTTCCGATTGCGCAGACAGCAGGTCCAGCACGGCGGAACCGATGCCCTGCCCCCTGTATTCGGGTTTGATGAAGAGTTCGTCGATGAAGGCATCCCGTCCAAATTCCAAACTGAAGCCGAAGACGATCACCGCATACCCTTCGCCATCGTTGATCAGGTACACGCGGCCAAGACCGGGATCGGCCAACATCGTCGCGAGACACTTCCGGCTCATCGCTTCGTTAAACGTGGATGTTGGAGTAGTCCAAAGGCCGCGCATCATTTCGATGAGCGGCTCGGTATCGGAAGAAGTTGCGTCGCGAAGAGAAGTCATGCGGTTAACACTAAACTTCGATACAAGGATTGCAAGGTTTCTTCCGGATTTTCGGAGAGTCCGGTATGAACCGGAGACATCTGAATCATGGTACTGCGCGGCGCGACCAGCCAATGAAAGCGTTCGCGAAGAGGAAGGCGCGCAATGGGTCCCGCCGCCGCATCGCCCTGTGAGACCAGCCTCACAGCCTGCAGTTGTGCAGCCGCTTCCTCGAAATCCAGCGCGGGCCAAAGGGTTAGCAGCCGGGAACGGTCGAGAAGAATTTCCGCACGGAGGAATCGAAGTTCGAGACAGTAAACAATGACCCCGGCATTCAGAAACTCCTGTCGTTCAACGCGTGGCACCACGCGAACAACGGCATAGTCAAACGAGCAAGGCATGCGCTTGGGCGGCCTCCTCAGTGAATCGGTCCGAAGCCGCGAGGCGGGCAAGCAGGTAAGTCACGTAATCTTCCGGCGCTGCCACCATCCATTCTCGTGGGATCAGATGAAGAACGTGCTCGAACAAGTCTCGGTTGAGTATGTAGCCGAAGTGACGTGCCGCCGCTAAAACATCCGAAGCCCGCGGCAGG
>CAXSIG010000108.1:8103-11159 GCA_964237255.1 uncultured Bryobacteraceae bacterium | reverse complement strand
TCAACGGTATGTGTGCAAATCGGGCAATATACCTGCCCCGGGTAAGCCTGTTCCATCTTCGCCTCTACTGGAAGAGACGCAGCTAGACGGCAGTTGGTTGTGGGGCGGGTGCGATTTTTTCGCGACGGCCGAACCAGACTTTTGCATCTTCCATCAACGAGTATCCGACCGGGACTACCAGAAGACTCAACGCCAGGCAAAGCGTCTGTCCTCCGATGATTGTTACCGCAATGGCGCTTCGTTGCGATGCTCCCGCTCCCAAGCCAAGAGCGGTTGGGATCAGCCCCGCGACGATGGAAGAAGTCGTCATCAGAATGGGCCGCAGCCGAACGCGGTTCGCCTCCAGAATCACATAGCGCATGGGGTGGCCAAGCGCGCGCAGGGTGTTCATGTAGTCGATCTGAAGAATCCCATTCTTTTTAACAATGCCGAGTAACAGCAGGATTCCCAATGCACTGAAGAGATTCAATGAACGCCCAGTCAGGATCAGCGATAGCAGCGCGAATGGAATGGAGAGCGGCAGTGTTGCCATGATAATCGCCGGTTGCGCTAGCGATTCGAACTGCGCCGCGAGCACCATGTACATGAAAATAGACGCCAGTCCGATCGCGAGAATCATGTTGGTGGTTGTCTCTTCCAGCACTTTCACCTGACCGGACATCTTCATCGTGTAGCCAGGAGGCAGGTTCAACGACTTCACGATCTCCCCGGTTTCGTCCGCTGCTTCCTGGAGCGAATGTCCCGGCGCCACATTGCCGTAAATGCCGACCGAGAATTGCCGATTATAGCGATCGATCCGGCTCGGTCCCAAGCCGCGATTCAGGCTCGCGACGGAATCCAAGCGAATCAGGCCGAGCTTTGCCGAGGGCACCAGCAGCCGGCTGAGCACCGTTGGATCGTCGCGCTGTCCGGGCATCAAACGGACCATGACCGGATATTGCTCCGGGCCCTCCTTGAACGTGGAAATCTGGTCTTCGCCGGACATGAGCAGCCGCACGGCACTGCTGATATCGGCGACGCGCACACCCAAGTCGGAAGCTTTCGCGCGATCAATCCCGATTTGCAATTCGGGGTCGCTGAGGTTGATATTTGCTTTGACATCCACCACCGAAGCGGATTGCTGCAGCCGTTGCGCGATATCCTTCGCATTTTTCGCAAGTACGCGCAAATCCGGCCCCAGCAACTGCCCTCGTATGGGAGCGAAAGAATCGCGGCCACCCAGCGTGTTAGGAAAATTAATGCGGGGACGGGTTTGCGGATACAGATTGGTAACTTGCCGGACCTTGGCTGCTACCTCATTGATATTGCCCCGCTCCGACGGATCCTTGAGCAACAGCGTCATGTCCGTCATCGTCACGCGATTCAGAAATCCCATGGTTGCTGGGATTACGGCAATCACTTCCGGAACGTGCTCCTGGATCTGCCGCCCCATCTCGACGTTGGTCTTCTCGGTGGCCTCAAGCGAGTAGCCCTCAGGCATCTCAGTCTGAACGCCCAACCGCGCCTGATCCTCCTGCGGCATCCAATCGCGCCCCACATACTTATTTATGTAGAACGTGGAAGCGAACACGGCTACGCACACGCCCACCACCAGCCAGCGATGATTCAGGGACCATCCAAGCACCGCAACATATGCGCGATCGAAAATGCCATTGTGCTGATCGTGCGAACTGGATTTCGATCCAGGCTTCTTTTTGCGCAATAGGCGAGCGCTGAGTGCGGGAGTTAAGGTGAACGCCACCAGCATGGACACAATGATGGAGAACGCCATGGTCCATCCGAATTGGTTCACAAAGCGCCGTGCGTAACCGGTCATGAACGCAATCGGTACGAAGATGATCACAAGGGAGACCGTGGTCGCGACAACGGCCAACGCAATCTCTTTAGTGGCGCGCACCGCGGCCTCAAGCGGAGGCATGTCTTTTTCTTCGATGAACCGGTAAATGTTTTCGAGAACGATGATCGCGTCATCGATTACGATACCCACCGCCAGCGTGAGCCCAAGGAGAGTCATCGAGTTCAAGGTGAAGTCCATCGCTTTCAGCAGCGTGAAAGTCGAGACGATGGACGTCGGAATCGCGATGGAACTGATCAGCACGGTGCGCCAATCGCGAATGAAGAGCCACACGATCAGCGATGCCAACAGGCTACCGAGTACTAAATGCTCCTCAAGCGCCGCCACGGACGCGCGGATGTACACGGCTTGGTCTTTAATCGTTTCGAGATGCACGCCCGGTGGTAGCTCGGAGGCCAGGGACAGCATACGCTTTTGTACGCCGTCGACGGTCTGCACGGTATTGACTCCGGTTTGGCGTGTGACGTCCAGGATGACCGCCGGGCTTCCTTTGTAACGCGCAAATGAGCGCTTTTCCGCCATGCCGTCCTCTACATGGCCGAGATCGCGAAGACGGATGGGAGACCCGGCTGAATTCTTCACGATAATGCCGTTGAAGTCTTCCACACGATCGACGCGCCCCATGGTTCGAACGCCCATCTCGCTTGCGCCGCGCACAATTCGCCCGCCCGGAGCCTCGACGTTTTCATTCTGCAAAGCTCCCTGAACATCTTGCGCAGTTAGGTTGTAACCGGAGAGCTTGTTGATATCGAGAAAAACATTGATTTGGCGCGCCTGCGTGCCGCTGATAGAGATCGCGGCTACTCCGTCGACGGTTTCCAAGGCGCGGCGGACTTGCTTATCGGCAATTTCAGAAAGTTCGCGGGGAGTACGGTTGCCCACAAGAGCGAGCGTAATTACCGGGTCGGAATCCGGATCGGCCTTCTGAACTACCGGTGGCAGCAGATTGGGAGGAAGATTCCGAATCACGCCCGCGACTTTTTCGCGAACGTCTTCGGTGGCTTGCGAGATCTCTTTCTCCAGCACGAACGTAACGATAATGTTGCCGGTGCCCTCCGTTACGATGGCGCGCATTTCATCGATTCCGCTAACGGCGGCTACTGCTTCTTCCAGGGGAAGAATTACTTGCGAAGTGAGCTCTTCGGGAGTTGCTCCGGGAAGTTGCGCGCTGACGTAAACGGTTGCCGCGTCGCTCCGGGGG
>CAXSIG010000108.1:6926-8093 GCA_964237255.1 uncultured Bryobacteraceae bacterium | reverse complement strand
AACAGGTCGACGCCCAATTTCATGAAAGAAAAAACGCCCAACACCACCATGAACGCGATGAGCATGAACGCGAACACAGGCCGGTTAACGCAGATTTCTGAGAGTCGCACGGTGAAGCAGTTATTATAGGCGTTCGCAACTCATTGCAAGACTCACGGGCTTGTTCGAACGAATTGGAGGAGAAGTAAAAATTGCCAGTTCAAGAAGCAGGCGCAGCAGCCCGGTCCAGGAACCAGGAAACATTGCGGCCGTGGTGTGCCACAATCTGCGCCGGATATTTCAAAGGTTCGTAGTTACCTTCAAAGATATTCTTCACCGCGTCTTGCTTATCTTCGCCCGTCGCCAGGATTACCGTATGTCGCGCCGCCAACAGCACACCCGGCAGCATTGTGATGCGCCACTGATGGTTTTCGTTCTTGAACACCGCGGCTGCGATTCCCTCGCGATCCTCAATCAAAGGTTCGCCCGGAAACAGACTCGCCGTGTGCGCGTCCGGGCCAAGACCCTGATGAATCAGATCGAAATGCGGCTGTTCGCCGTCTTCCAGATTGAAAAATCTCCGGATGTCGTAGGTGTATGCGGCGGCGGAGCGGTCCGGAGTGTGTTCGGTTGGGATGCGATGCACATGACGCGTTGGAATGCGGGCCGGGAGGATGAGATGATCGTTTGCCAGTTTGTAATTGCTTTCGGAATCTGTGGGGGGAACGAATCGCTCATCGACGAAGAACACATGTACCCGGTCCCAAGTGAACGGATGCTTGACCATTTCGTCAAACAACAGCTTCGGTGTCGTACCACCAGAGACAGCAAGCGAAGCGTACTCTTTGCCCGAAAGAGCGTCTTCCAGAATTGCAATTACGTGGTTGGCGCAGGCTTCCGCAGCCTTCTGCGCGTCCGAGTAAATATGGCGATGGGCACTCATGTCCTACTTAGAGTAGCGTGGACAAAGAATCGCTTCGGCGCATGTCCTACGAAGTAGAACGGATAACACGTAACCAATGTGATTTCGGGTATACCTGTCGATTGCAGAACAGATATCTGACTTGGGTCGATAATCTCGGTTCCTGTTACTTGATATCGGAAACTGTGTTCCGCGGCGCGAAAGGTAATTACGTCACCTTTCTGAATGTCTTTCAACGGCCGAAACAATGTGTCCCGATTCGCGGC
>CAXSIG010000108.1:0-6916 GCA_964237255.1 uncultured Bryobacteraceae bacterium | reverse complement strand
CGGCTACTGCGCAGTTCGATTCCGAACCATGGTAACCGGTGCCCAAGACGTGAGCGGCGCCAATTTTTAAACCCGCTTCATCGGCGCCTTCAATAACGGGAACCGAAAGGTGAAGACGGGCAACCTCCAGATACCCCATTGACTCATGCAGCCGCAAACGGGTTGCGCGAATCACGGGAGCGTGAGGTGCGAAGGTCCGTAGACGCGTCTTCGACGCCAACTCATCCGCAGAAAGACTCGGAGGGACACCACCCTTGTTGAACAGCCAGACCGAACCTACGCCGAGAGCGACCGTACCGATCAGGGTCGTCACATACAGGCGCAGGCGAACCGTCATGCGCCTGTCACGGCAATTTGCATTCCTATTGGATGGGCGGCGTCCGAAGTTCCACCCGAATCTGACGGAGCGGAACGCCGGACCGGTTCATCATGGGCGCTGAGTTCGGCGGAGCCCAGACGGCTGCCTTGCCGGTGACGATTATTGCGGGATCCGCTGGGTGGGCCGACACGGGACATGCACTATTGACCGCGCATTCGACGCGCAAGATCCGCAGCATCGCGCTCTCGTAGGGAGTATTGTCGTCCGGAGCGCGACGAACGTCCTTATCCGGTAATTCAACGGGCTGAGTCTTAAGCTCGATTCGCACGTACTCGCTTTCGATCCCGTCCAGCTCCTCTACAGAGTGGCGTTCCGGTACTCCCTTCTGAAAGCGGATTCCACCAGCTTTTACCACAGGGCGAATTACAGCTTCTTCACTTTCGTGAACGATTTTGAGCCTGCCGCCATCCGTCACGTAGACAAAGACTGTAGGCTGAGCCGGGTGATCGTGCAGTTCAGTTTTTTCGTGCGGAGCGTAATGAACCCGGACAATGCGCACCCACTGATTTTCAAATTCAATTTTCGCGTCCGTAGGTTTATCGGCGTAAAAAACAACAACTGACCAGAGGAAATAGGCGGAAAGCATTTCTTTTATCATCGCCAACTTCGTCCACAATGGAGACGTGGAATTAATTGTAGGAGCAGTGTCGGATCTGATGTTCAGCGTGCGAATCGGCGATGCGGTAAAACGGGCCGGAAGGAGAGCTATCTTTGCTTCCACCTTCGACCGTGTAATCGCTCAAGCAGAAAACAAACCGGTGTTGGTGATTGTCGATTTAGCTTGTAGCCAAGCCGAACCAATACGACTGATTGTAGAGTTGAAGAGACTTGGACTAGACGTTGTAGCGTTTGGGGCTCACGTCGATGTGGAACAACTGAAGTTGGCTCGCGAGGCGGGAGCAAATCGCGTTTTACCGCGGTCGAAATTTGTGGAAGAGTTGGGAGGGATTGTTGCGGGACCGGCTGAATAACCGGTCCCGTATTTGCTTGTGTACTAGGTGGTGAGATTGGTCAAAGGCGCGGGGGCGGTAGCCGTATTCAGACTGCCGTTTACGCCGTTGGGGAAGAAACCGCCCTTGGTTGTGGTGATCACACCGGCAGGGAACAAACCGGCTAGCGCAACGCCATAAGCCGCGTAAAGAACTTGGCCCGGAGTACGGGTTGGGGGCAAACCTGTTCCATTGACTGAACGGCCATTCGGCGTGATAGTGACCGACGAATTCGTGCTGAAAATATTAACAGGATTGGTTACCGCGGGGGTATTCGTCGTCGCGCCTACCGTGTTCTGAAGGAACAACTGGTTGTTTGCTGCGTTGGCATCGAGAGACTGAGGCGGAAGAACGTCTGCTGCGTCGATCGGTCCAAATGGAACACCAAGCGGCGACTGGAAGCTGCTTGCGATTCCAAGGCGGGCGATAATCTGACGGATTGCACCGACGTGTTCGCCTTCCGTTGCCAGAATACGGGCTGCATACGTGAGTGTTGCGCCAGAAAGCAGTGCAGCTGCCCCGGCGTAAGCACTGACGCCGATGTCTTCAAAGATGCGAGCGTGAAGCAAGAATCCGGCCTGATTTCCAATAGACACGCCGAGAGGATAGAAAGCGTCCAGGTTAATGGCCGGCTTAGCAATCGGAGTAGCACCCGCAGCCGTAAGAGCCGACCGAAGCAAAATCACGTGGTCGATTTCATCCGCCGCAATTGCCTGAATTGTGCTGAACACGCCTTGGCTGAAATTAATTGCCGTCGTTCCAAGACTGGTGCCGAGCGCAATCACGTTGCTCATCGCCGTCGTGGTGGCGCCCGCCGTGCCGCTGCCGGTGATTGCGACTGGCGTGGGGAGCTTGTCGATCGTCACGCCAAAAGCGCCCAAGCTATAGAATTCCGCTTCCAAATATTCCAAGTTCAAAGCAAACTGCAATACGTCGGCAGCTGACGGCGCCGCTGTTTGAGCTTCAACGACCCCAGGGATCGTGGCACCAGCGCTCAGGGCCGCGGTAGCAGTCGCGATTTTACGCAACATGCTGCGGCGGTTCGACGACTTTGAAAGTACTTCCTGTATTAGTTCGTTTTCAGCCATGATGGGAACATTAACACGTTGTGTGCCACTCGTGCTACCGCCAGGGTATGGCCTTACCTGCGAAAAGTACTATTCCTTACTTACCTTGGTTAACTCTATGAGCTTGTGATATGCAGAGGCACTGTCCACACTGCGGGCGGCGATTTGTACAGCTTCCGTAAGCGAGTGCGCCCGTCCCGCCGCGAAAATCGCGAGTGCGGCATTTGTCAACACAATGTCCCTATGGCGACCCACAACACCGTTGAGTACCTGTAAAGCAATCTCCACATTTGTTGCAATACTTCCACCGATCAGGTCTTCCCTGATCGCAAGCGGCATGCCGAATTCGTCTGGGTTAAACGTGCGCCGCTGCACGGTTCCATTCGCCACTTCGAACGCGATGGTACCGGTTGTTGTGGTGACCTCATCCAGACCATCCAGTCCGTGTACTACGAAACCGCGAGGCAGCCCAAGCGCCGCTAATGCGTGGGCAATCAACCGCGCTGCATCTTCAGAGAACGCGCCGGCGACCTGGATGTTCGCTCCCGCCGGATTCGTCAACGGACCCAAGTAATTGAAGATAGTCCGCGTTCTTAGCTGCGCTCGTACCGGTTGAACGTGCCGTGTCGCCCTGTGAAAGAGCGGCGCGAAGTAAAAAGCGATTCCTACGCTATCAAGAGTAGTGGAAGCTTTTGTTAAATCGACGCCAAGGGCTTCCAGCAGGTCGGCGCTCCCGCACGCGCTTGAGAGCGAACGATTGCCGTGTTTTGCTACGCGGACGCCCGCGCCGGCCACAACGAACGCCGCCAGGGTTGAGATATTGAACGTACCGGAGCTATCTCCGCCGGTACCGCAGGTATCGACTACCGCGCCCTCGTTGAAAGATCGGTAAGGCGGTGTTCCGGCGGCCCGGCGCATTGCCTGCGCGGCCCCGGTTAGTTCCTCTACCGATTCGCCCTTCAAGTGCAGAGCCACAAGAAACGCGGCCATCTGCGCTTCGGTCGCCTGCCCGGCCAGAATGGAGTCCACCGCCGCTTCCGTTTCCGCTTCGGACAGCCCGCGACGACCATTAATCAGTGCCTGCAAAGCCTCGGAAATCGCCATGTTAGACTTGGGAGTTCGAATCGTAGCACACCGTTCTATCCATGAAAATTCACGAGTATCAGGCCAAGACCCTCCTGGCCCAATACAACGTCCCTGTGCCTCGCGGGGAGGTTGCGTTCACGGTCGCCGAAGCGGAAGATGTGGCGAAGAAACTGGGCGGCAGCGTAGTAATCAAAGCGCAGATCCACGCCGGCGGACGCGGCAAAGGGGGCGGGGTCAAGGTAGCGAAGAATCTTGACGAGGCCATCGAGGTTGCCAAGAAGATTCTCGGCATGGTTTTGGTAACTCACCAGACCGGGCCGGAAGGACGCCTGGTTCAGCGTTTGCTGGTGGAGGAAACGCTTCCTATTAAAAAGGAGCTGTATCTTGGCGTGGTGCTGGACCGGGTAACCGGCAAGCTGGTGTTCATGGCTTCCGCGGAAGGGGGCATGGAAATCGAAGAGGTTGCCCATTCGAATCCGGAAGCGATTCTGAAAGAGGCAATCGATAGGCGTTCCCGCCGCAAGTGTTCCGGCTGCCGCAGCCGCCATGCAGGCGCTGGTGAAGTGCTGCGAAGACAACGATGCGACTCTCGCCGAAATCAATCCGTTCATCCTGACGGAGGATGGCAAGGTATACGCGCTGGACGCGAAGTTTAATTTGGACGACAACGCGATGTTCCGCCACAAAGCGCTTCACGAACTTCGCGATCTCAACGAAGAAGACTCGCTCGAAGTGGAAGCGTCGAAGTTCGGCCTGAATTACGTGAAGCTGGAAGGCACGGTAGGCTGCATGGTGAACGGCGCCGGACTGGCGATGGCCACCATGGACATTATTCAATATGCGGGAGGCAGTCCTGCGAATTTTCTGGATGTCGGGGGCGGCGCGAACGCGGACCAGATCAAGAATGCCTTTCGTATCCTGCTAAGCGACCACGGCGTAAAGGCCGTTTTTATTAATATTTTCGGCGGCATTCTGCGTTGCGACACGCTAGCTAACGGAGTTCTGGCTGCGGCGCGAGATTTGAATGTTAAAGTGCCGATCATCGTCCGGATGGAAGGTACCAACGTCGAGTTGGGCCGCAAGATTTTGGCAGAATCGGGCTTTAATTTCACAGTAGCGGATGACATGCGCGATGGCGCGGAAAAAGCGGTGAAGCTGGCCGCGGGAGCGGGTAAGAACTAGTCCATGAGCGTATTGGTCGATCAGAATACAAAGCTATTAGTCCAGGGTTTTACGGGAAGAGAAGGAACGTTTCACGCGCAGCAGGCAGTTGCGTACGGCACGCACGTGGTGGGTGGGGTGACGCCGGGCAAAGGTGGTTCGACGCACTTGGAGTTGCCCGTGTTCGATACGGTAGCCAAAGCCGTCCACCAGACTGGCGCGAACGCATCGGTCATTTTTGTTCCGCCGCCCTTCGCCGCGGACGCAATCATGGAAGCGGTGGATGCGGAGATCCCGCTGGTCATTTGCATCACCGAAGGAATTCCGGGCCTCGACATGGTCCGAGCCTGGGAATACATGAAAGGGAAGGCAACGCGGTTAGTTGGACCCAACTGCCCCGGAGTGATCTCGCCCGGCAAGTGCAAGATCGGGATCATGCCCGGACATATTCACAAGCAGGGACATGTCGGCGTGGTGTCCCGCTCGGGGACGTTGACTTACGAAGCGGTAGGCCAATTATCGAAGTTGGGGATTGGACAATCGACCTGCATTGGAATTGGCGGCGATCCGATTATCGGGACATCTCATACCGATGCAATCCGCATGTTTAACGAGGACGACGATACTCACGCGATCGTGATGATCGGGGAAATCGGCGGCGACGCGGAAGAGAAAGCGGCTGCGTATGTAAAAGCGCATGTGCGGAAGCCGGTAGTCGGATTCATCGCCGGACAGACCGCCCCTCCCGGACGGCGTATGGGTCACGCAGGTGCGATTATCTCCGGCGGAAGCGGAGCGGCTCCGGACAAAATCCGCGCCATGGAAGAAGCCGGAATCACGGTGTGCCAGAGCCCTGCCGAGATCGGCGAGAAAGTCCAGGCGCGTATGAAAGCCGCCGGATTATTGAACTAACGAGACTATGGAACGAACTTTTTCAATTATTAAGCCCGACGCGGTTAAGAATGGGCGAGCCGGCCTGGTGTTGGCCAAACTGGAGGAGAATGGCTTTCGCGTGCTTGGCCTGCGGATGGTCCAGATGACGCGCGAAACCGCCGAGCGATTCTACGCGGTGCACAAAGAGCGGCCGTTCTTTGGCGGTTTGACAACTTTCATGAGCGAAGGCCCGGCAATTGTGATGGCTCTGGAACGCGAAGACGCGGTGAAGAAGCTGCGCGACGTAATGGGAGCGACCAACCCGGCGAATGCCGCCGAAGGTACCGTTCGCAAGCTCTATGCGGAATCGATCGAGCGGAATGCGATCCACGGATCGGATGCGCCGGAAACTGCGAAAGAAGAACTAGCTTTCTTCTTCGCAGGCATGGACCTGAAGTAAGGCCCGGCTCGCGTACATTCCAAGTAGCTTCCAATGACAACCAGGACTACCGGCGCTTTCTTTCTTGTATCGCTTGCGTTACAGGGCCAGACGGCGGTCAAGGAGCCCGATACACTTCAGTTGCTGCTTTCAGAAGTACGTCAATTGCGCCAAAGTATTGAGGCCATGACCGTGGCGTCACAACGCGCGCAAATCGCGCTTCACAGTTTGCAGATTCAAGAAGCTGCCGTTAGCCGGACCACACAGCGGTTGGACGCCGCTCGTAATAGTTGTTCTGTGTTGGAACAGAACCGGAAGCATTTTGCGGCTGATATTACCGCGATGGAGGCAACTCTCTCATCAGGCGCAACACTGGAAGGCGAAGCGCTCACATTCAAGTCGAGGCTTCCTAACCTGAAGAGGGGTCTTGAGGAACAAACAGCGGAATTCCAGGCATGCCAACAATCGGAAGCCGATGTGTCCAATCAACTTCGGAACGATCAAGCAAAGTTACTTGAGCTTCAGGATCGGATCGAGCGTCTCGATAAAACATTAGAGAAGCTCAGCGCGAACGGGAAGTAAGCTTGGCATCTGTTTTTCGTTCGACTTCACTAACGTCGACGTCCGGAGCAAGTTCTGCCACCGCAAACCCCGCGTTCGTAACATCCATGACGCAGAGTTCAGTGACAACTCGCTGAACGACCCGCGTTCCGGTTAGCGGCAGCGTACAGGTCTGAACCAATTTCGGGCTGCCGTCTTGCGCTGTGTGCTCCATCATTACCAACACGTAGCGGACGCCAGACACCAGATCCATCGCGCCTCCCATGCCTTTCACGCGCTTGCCGGGGATCATCCAGTTTGCTAGATCCCCGCGCTCGGAAACCTGCATCGCGCCCAGGATTGCAAGGTCGATATGGCCGCC
>CAXSIG010000107.1:6357-11195 GCA_964237255.1 uncultured Bryobacteraceae bacterium | reverse complement strand
TCAAGTTGTAAATCTTATCCGTGACGATTCCGGCAGCGATCGCCGGACTAGTAGCACCGAAGCCGGTTCCGTAGAGCGTAACGACTTCGCCCGGTTTTGCGGGCGTGGTGAGACTGGGCGCGGACGCGAACAAACCCGTCTTGCCGATGAATGCGCCAGTGACTGCGTCCGCGGCCGCTACGTATTTGCCGTCGAACAGAAACAGGCCTGGGGCGATGGAGTTGATCGTGACGGATGCTGCGTCACTCGTTTGTCCCCCTGAGGTGATTGTTACGGGAACGCCGCTGCCGGTGGCGGTATCGGAAGGCGTGATGACGTTGATTTGGGTGGGACTGATGTACTCCACGTAAGCGACTTTGCCGTTAATGCTGACGCTGGTTCCGTCGAGCGACGTCGGAAGCGCGGTACCGGAAGCACCGAAATCGGAGCCGGCCCAAACGCGCGTGGTAGTCGCCAGGTTGGTGCCGAAGATGGAAAGATAAGTATTCGGCGCGACGCCTGTGGGAAGGCCGGTTGCGTTGTTCACTACGTTGCCACTGGTGAACACCGGCTTGGAGCCGCTCGATGCAGCCGCTTCGGTGAGCTTTAGCGATGCTGTATAGATGTGTCCAGCGGCGGAAGTGTTGCTGGCATTCGATGCGTTTGCCGCGACGTAAAGCATTACATCGCCGGTACCTGCCGCAGGCGCGGTCCAATTTACCTTGTAGGAGTATGTTCCCGTCACACCTTTACTTGCGCTCCAACCATTCAGGCTGTGCTCAGCATATTGAAGCGGGAATTGAGACGAGCACGATTTTCCATTGGCTTTGGTGCTATCGTCGGCGCAAATTACTTGCGTGTTGGTATCGATGTTGCTGAAGTCACCCGCCTGACCGCCTTTGAGATTACTACCCAAACGTGCGGTGATCTCGAAACCCCAGCTTTTTTGGGCCGAGTCCGTGATTTTGACGGTCAGTACCTGAGTTTGACCCGCGGTATACGTGTTGCCGTTTGCGGGACCAATCTGCACATTTCCGCTGAACTGATTCACAGTGCCCACGTGGCAACCGGCAGAGATACAGGCGGTTGCATTGTCGCCCGGCGCGCCGGTGAAGCCGGCATCGGGACCATACTCGTGGGCATAAATCAATGCGGGAATGACGCTTAAAATACAAGTCGCTTTCGCGATGAAAACTTTCTTATTTTTCGTCATGAACGGTCACTAGTCGCTATCGTACTGAACCCGGCTTGCCACTTTTGTTCTCTCTCTGTTTATAACTTGTAAAAGATTTTTAACCTTCATCGACAGCAACTGCAAGCGCTTTCTTTGTAATCGTGGTGACTGGATACTCGTGGAACTGCTCTCGCGCGAGCCATTGCATTCCTTCCAAAGGCTGTACCGTAGCCTCCGGTTTGGCGACGTGGACGCGAACCGTCCAACGGGTGTTTACAATCGTGTGAAAAAACGAAGCCACCGGTTCGGCTGCCACACGCGGAAAATCGACCCGGTCCGGCAACTCCCAAAACGAAGCCATTTTCGCGGCCGTCGCTTCGCGTTGCCTGAGCAGTCTTCGGCGCGGCTTTCGGAGTTTTGATCGGGTACTGCGATTGCGCCGCCCGGCGCTTCGCTTCGCATTCCGCGGCGACGGGGCAGAGCAGGCACTGCGGATTCCGGGGCAGGCAGATTGTCGCGCCCAGTTCCATCATGGCTTGGTTGAACGCGCCCGGCTGCTTGGCATCGAGCCAACGGTCAACTGTTTCCTGAAATCGCCGCCGCGTTTTGCCCGACCCGATATCGCCGGGGTCGGCCATCAGCCTAGCAACTACGCGCAGGACATTCCCGTCCAGCACGGCGTGAGGCAGCCCAAACGCAATACTCCCAACCGCAGCCGCCGTGTATGCGCCTACTCCCGGCAGGGATAGGATGCCGTCGTGAGTTTGGGGAAAATGGCTGGTTTCGACGATCCGTTGTGCGGAATTGTGCAGATTTCGCGCGCGATGATAGTAGCCCAAGCCACTCCAAGCCGCCAGGACCTCCGATTCCGACGCCCGGGCGAGGGATTCGACATCGGGGAATTGCTCAAGGAACCGTTCGTAATACGGAATCGCGGCCGCGGCCCGGGTTTGTTGGAGCATGGTCTCTGAGAGCCAAATGCGATACGGATCGCGGGTCCGGCGCCAAGGCAAATCGCGCGCGTTGGAGCTAAACCAAGTAAGAAGATCCTGGCGGAATCGCTCGATGTTCAATCGGGAAGGGTCCGGACGAATTCGGCAATTACGCGAAACGAACCGTCTTCCAGGTCGAACGCCGGGAATTCGGGATTGAGCGGGTGGAGCCGAATGCTTGCGTGTTCCCAGGAATCGCCGTCGTGCACCTTTGTGCTAGAATACCGTTTTACGGTGTAGCGGGCGCTGGTTTCTGTGGCGCCAAATTGTTCGATCAGCAGCCGTTTCCCTTCTCGCGACCCGACTACCGGAGACCGAAACACGCAAAAGCTTCCGTCCGGGATGACTGGCTCCATGGAACGGCCGACAACCTGGGCGACGAACATTCCTTCCGTGAGCCGAATGCCATCGACGCGCCGCCACCCGCTTTCCGAAACTTCGGCATCTTCGCCGAAACGCGTCGCGGCCGCTTGGAGCGTGAAGACCGGGAGGTGCGTGAGAAACGGACGAACCGTCCCATCGACGAAACGGTCGTACAAGTCGTGAACGGAGGCGGAACCGGCGGGCTCGCGATCCGAGACGATCAGAAAATTCGAAGCGGACGATTCCAGTTCGTGAAGAAAATCCTGGGCTCCACGCACTGCAATCTGGGCGGTGAAATCGTCGGGGAGCTCCTGGAGGTACTCTTCATCGTCCTCCTCTAAATCGATCTCGCTCCAATCCGTACGAAGTCGAAAAGCGAGTGAATCGTTATCGATCAGCAGCACTCCGGCAGTAACGCGCGGCTCGCCGGGACGCGCGAGCTCCAGCACAGCAAATTCGCGCTTTGTGGATTGTCGCGGAAACGATAAGACCGCGGCAGGCATTAGGTGCGGGCCGGGTAATAACCGTTGCGGTACCGGATTTTGATGTTCGGGAGAGCAACCGAAACTTTGATCTTCCGGAAGACCTTGTCGCTGACACCCCCGGTATCGGGGATGTAGCGAATGATGTACTGCGTGGTGACTTCGCCCGTAATATCCGTAACGGCGCGAAAGATTCCGCCCGATACCTCTGCCGCATAACCGCCCGTGCCAACCTTCAGAGCGTAGTTTCCTTCGTCGGACGGAGTGGAGAGATAGCCGGAAACGTCTTTGTACAAGTTGTTTAGAGGGTATTCAACGCGGCCGCCGGTTTCTTCGGCCAGCTTCTTCAGGTTTTCCTCGCCTTCGCTGGCGAATCCAAACGCTACCGTGCTCATGGCGTAAATCGTAATCAGGTTACGCTGCGCCAGTTCCAACACCTCGCCAAGGGATTTCTTACTGGCCGTATCGTGTCCGTCGCCTATGACGACCAGAATGCGACGCGGCTCATACGGCTCGCCTTTGACCAGCTTTCGATTTACGCACGCCATGTAAATGGCATCGAAAAACGCGGCCCCACCGCCCGGTTTGAATTTGCGGATTTTTTCAACCAGCTTCTCGGAATCCGATGTCGTATCGACCTGGAGTTCCGGTTTCTCATTTCCGTACGTGATGAGATAGCCGCTGAAGCGCGGGTCGCCCGGAAGGAGGTTGAGGACCAACTCCGAGGCCGCATCCTGATATTTCGACCAGTGAATCTTCATCTGGTTGCTCATATCGAGCAGGAAGCCGGCTACAACAGGTTGACTCCGATCGCGAGAAAAAAAGTCGATTTTCTGCTCTTTCCCTTCATCGAAGATGTGGAAATCGGATTTATCTAGATTCGAAACGAATCGACCTTTATCATCGGTAACGGTAACGGGAACGATGACTTCGTTGACTTGCACGCGAATCGGCGATTGCGCGCGCGCTAACTGCTGCGAGAGAGACCCGGCGGCTAGGGATGCCAGGAAAGAACGGCGAAACATCCGGTCTTATTGTACGGCATTCCAATTCGTCGGCGGTAACAGCAGGAAGCCACTAGGGCTTCTAAACGGGCCGGTTGCTACTCTGGTAATCATACTAGCCTTAAGACTTGCAGCCGTTCTTGTGACTTTATCGGTTTTCGCGGCGCCTTGCCTGGAGGCTCAAAACATCTCCACCATCGCTGGAGGTGGACCGAAGAATCTCCCCGCCTTACAGGTGGGGTTACCGCAACCGAGCGGCGTCGCACTCGACGGTTCCGGCAATGTGTATGTGTCGCTCGCCGAGATTCACCAGATTTGGAAAATCAATACCGCTCAGCAAGTGACCGTGTTTGCCGGCAATGGTTCTTATCCATTCAACAGCGATGGCATCCTGGCGACTTCCGCTACTTTGGACCAGCCGCGCGGCATAGCGTTCGATACGGCAGGCAATCTGTATTTCGCGGACAGCGCTCATAACCGCGTACGGAAGATAGCGACGTCGGGAATCATCACCACGGTTGCGGGAACCGGCACGGCGGGCTTTTCCGGGGACGGCGGAATTGCTTCAGGCGCGCAACTGAACAATCCAGTTGCCGTAGCCTTGGATTCCGCAAACAACTTATATATCGTCGACAAGAACAACGTGCGTGTTCGCGTTGTAACACCGGGCGGAACAATTGCAACGTTTGCAGGAAACGGAACGGTGGACTTTACGGGCGACGGGGGCCCTGCAATCAACGCAAGTTTGAACACGCCCACAGGTGTGGCTACCGCGACCAGTGGAGCCGTTTATATCGCGGAGCTTAATCATCGCGTTCGCGTGGTTGCAGGCGGAACAATCTCG
>CAXSIG010000107.1:4512-6347 GCA_964237255.1 uncultured Bryobacteraceae bacterium | reverse complement strand
ATTTTGGCTATGCCGGCGACGGCGGGGCGGCTGCTTCGGCAACGCTGAACACGGTCCAAAACGTTGCGACGGATTCAGCCAACAACGTGTACATCGTGGAGTCGTTCGATCTTCGAAAGGTGAATGCCGGGTCGGGTTTGATCACGACGGTAGCGGGAGGTACGAGCGCTGGATTCGCGGGCGATGGCGGCATCCCTACTGCCGCAAGATTTAACGGGCTTGCTTCGCTGGTGTTCGACGGCGCGGGAACGAACGCCTACTTAGTCGATTCCGGCAATTACCGGATACGGAAAATGACGGCTTCGGCCGTGAGCACTTTCGCCGGCAACGGCACGGTTAACTTCAACGGCGACGGGCAGGCGGCTACGAACGCGAATCTGCTGACGCCGGGCTACGTGGCCGTGGATAACGCTGGTTCGCTTTTGTTTTCGGATTCCGAGAGCAGTTCCATCCGCAAGATTACTTTGCCTTCCGGTGTTCTGAGCACCATCGCGGGAAACGGTTTTTCTGGACTGACTGCGGACGGCGGAGTGGCGTCCGGCTCAACATCGAAACCCGGAGGATACCAGTTCGATTCGGACGGGAACGTTTACTTCGTCGAGCAGAATCGCGTCCGAAAACTGTCTGCCGGCGGGTTACTTACGACCGTCGCGAACTCAGGAAACACGGCGGGATTCTTCGGAGATGGCGGGGCGGCGGCATCGGCCCAGCTTCAGTACCCGGCCGCACTAGCCCGAGCCGTCAACGGGGATCTGTACATCGCCGATTCGTTCAATCATCGCGTTCGTCTGATTGCCGCGAGTACCGGTCTGATTTCGACAGTGGCGGGTACCGGGACCGCCTCATCGAGCGGCGATAGTGGGCTCGGGGTGAACGCCACAGTAAACTACCCAAGTTCTCTTTCGCTCGATGGCGCGGGCAATCTGTACATCGGCGAGTTCCTCGGCAATCGGGTGCGCAAGCTGGTGTTGAGTTCCAACATCATTACCACGGTTGCCGGCGATGGCACGACGAACTATGCGGATGGAGTGGCAGCTACAGCGACCGGTCTGTCGAGCGTCTCCGGAGTGTTCGCCGATCAGTCCGGTAACTTGTTTATCGCGGACCAGGGACATTCGCGAGTCCGCAGAGTGGCATCCACCACGGGACTGATTTCGACCGTGGCCGGCAACGGCGTGTACGACTTCAACGGAGATGGGAGCGCTGCGACCGCAGCCGCCGTGAATCCGCTGGGCGTGACGGTGGACCAGTCGCAAAACCTTTATATCGCGGACAGTTCCGGGCGGATTCGGACTACCACGGTAACGGCTTGCTTCTTTACTTTTGCGGCGCCCACCGTCTACGTCAACCAATCGGCTGCGACGAAGTCAATTGCAGTTACTGCCAGCAATTCTTCTTGCAGCTACGCGGTCAGCAGCAACTCGCCGTTCCTGACCATCACCGGCGGGGCGAGCGGAACGGGTAGCGGCACCATCACGTTTTCGATAACCGCCGACCCCGGACAGAACCGGATGGCTACGGTATCGGTGGGCGGCGCTTCGTTAACCGTGAAGCAGGCGGGAGCCGTTGGGCAGGTGAACATCGGGTACGCCCAACCCGGCACACCAATTTATGCGCTGGATGTGAATGGAAACGGCGTGGTCGACAGCGGAGATCGAGTGTTTGCTTTTGCCGGGCAACAGGGCGTCACGGCGGTTACGGGTGATTGGAATGGAGACGGACGGACCAAAGTCGGTTATTACTTGAATGGGTTTTGGATCTTGGATTACGACGGAAACGGTATCTTCGATTCCAATGATAAGTTTTATGCCTACGGCGGCCCGGGATACACGCCC
>CAXSIG010000107.1:1084-4502 GCA_964237255.1 uncultured Bryobacteraceae bacterium | reverse complement strand
TTTTCTACAACGGATTTTGGACACTGGACTTAAACGGCAACGGCTTCTACGATACCGGCGAACAGATAGGATTTGGCTTCGGATTGGGCGAAACTCCCATTGTTGGCGACTGGAACGGCGATAAAAGAACCAAGGTGGGGGTCTATTACAACGGACTATTTGTCTTGGACTACGACGGAAATGGAAGTTTTAACATTGCCAATGACAAGTATTACAACGGGTTCTTCAACTACGTGTCGGGAGATAGGCCGGTGGTGGGGGATTGGAACGGGGACGGAAAGGCGAAGATCGGGGTATTTCGCAACGGGTTTTGGATTCTGGATTCCAACGGCAATGGGACTTACGACGGCGTGGGAACCGGCGGCGACAAGTTCTATGGGTTTGGCGGCACGCCTGGGGAGACGCCGTTGGTGGGCGATTGGAACGGGAGCGGCACCAGCAAGATCGGCCTATACGCGAATGGGTTCTTTATCTTGGATTTGAACGGTAACGGGATGTTCGACGGACAGAATATCGACCGTTTCGCGCCCTATGGCGGGGCGGGGAATCAGCCGATCATTGGACGCTGGTAATGGTTCCCAAGTATGCGAGAATTCTGGGCAGTGCATTTCCTCGCCCTAAAATCGACGGCAATTGCTTCGTTGTCTCTCTTTGCGGTTGCCGCTAGCGCTCAAACCGCCGGGACCCTGCGGGAGCGCACGATTAAGACGGATTTGGGCAAGCTTGAAGCCGAATTGCATGTCTCGGGTTCGGCGACTTGGGAGGAATGGTTCGAGCGGTTGAAGCCACTCCGGGCGGAGTTAACCGGCGTGATAGAAACGGCGTATAAGAATATTTTCCAGACTCCCAAAGGCACGTCGCTCCCCCTACTGCACATTCATGCGCCGGGGTTACCGCCCCTTTATGATCGGGCGGCGACTATTCAATACCTGTTGGCTTCCGACCCTCCGGCTACGCCACCGGTCGAGAAACCTTCCGTCACCACGATTGCCGCCATTTCCAAATGGCTGAAAGGCCAAGGTATCGATCTTCTGTTCGTGCCTGTTCCAGCAAGGGCCGAGGTGTACGCGGATCGCTTGGCGAAATCCTGTCCGCCGGACCGGATCGCAGCCCCGCTCGTTCGGAAGCTTTTCCACACGATGCTGGAACACGATATCGAAGTTGTCGACCTGTTACCGGCATTTCTGGAGGCGGCAAAGGCCGATTCGGAACCGCTCTTCCTGCCGACCGATCACCACTGGAGCGAGCGGGCTCAGAAAATCACGGCGAATCTGATTGCCGGCCGGCTCAAACGATACACGTTCGTCTCCGCCGCCATTAAGCAACCCAGGATTTTTCACACCGATCAGGTACCGTTGAAATTACAGCCGGTGGACGGTTACCTCATGGAGTACGTGCTACCCGACGAACGTGAGTTTGTCAGAAGCTACCCATTCTCAAAGCAGAGCGTGACCCGCACACTGGACCGCTCCAATCAACCATTCGACGAGCCGGAAGACGGCCCTATCCTTGTCATTGGAGACAGCAATACGCACTATTTTAAACTTGCGCTAGCGAAGGGCGCGGGCATCGACGCTCTTCTGGCTGAGCGGCTCAATCTAAATGTTTCGAATATCTCCATGGCATCGGCCACGACACAGCCAATCAAGGAACTCTTGAGAAATCCGGACAGGTTGAAGATCCACAAAGTGGTGGTATGGATTATGAATTTGGAGAACGTGGTTCTCTCTCCGGAGTGGGAACTTCCCCGCCTTCCGGAATCGGCGCCCGCGGCACGCTGACGAATCTTCACGGCTAAGAGCGCGTTTGCATGGTTTTTTCGTCCCACCTGTTCCTTTTCTACTTCCTGCCCCTGGTTCTGCTGCTGAATTATCTTTTGCCGTTCCGCTATCTGTCGCTGATGCTGGTGGTCCTCAGCTACTGCTTTTACGGTTGGATGAATCCGGCGTGGGTACTGGTGATGTTTACCAGCTCGTTCATCGACTACTGGTGTGGACTGGCGCTGATCCGATTTTCCGGATTGCCGATGGACGGACCCGAACTACCCATGCTGCCGCGAAATGAGCCGCGGAAGCTTGCCCAAAAGATTGCATTGGGTGTATCGATAACTTCGAATCTGGCGATCCTCGGATTCTTCAAGTACTTCGATTTCGGCCTCGCCAATCTCCATTCCGCGATGGCAGCTCTGGGATTCGGCCAGACAGGGTTTCATCCCCTGCGGGTGGCTTTGCCGATCGGCATTTCTTTCTACACGTTTCAATCGATGAGCTATGCGATCGACGTGTATCGGGGCCAAGCTCGTCCATTGCGAAATCCGATCGATTTTGCCTGTTTCGTGGCACTGTTTCCGCATCAACTGGCCGGTCCCATCATCCGGTACTGGAGCATTGCGGACCAGTTCCGGGCGCGCAGTCTGACCTATGCCAAATTCGCCAGGGGCGCCGCTTTTGTGTGTTTGGGACTGAGCAAGAAGATCCTTCTGGCCAACCCGATGGCGCACATCGCCGATACGGCGTTTTCGGCCGGCAGTCTGCACGCGATTTCGGCATGGTACGGGGTGGTTGGGCGCGGTGGCCTACTCGCTCCAGCTTTACTTCGATTTCTCCGGCTATTCCGATATGGCTGTTGGTCTGGCCCTGATGCTTGGGTTTCTGTTTACAAAGAATTTCGACGATCCCTATCGCTCGGAAAGCATTACGGATTTCTGGCGCCGTTGGCATATTGCGCTCTCCATTTGGCTTCGGGATTACCTGTACGTCACCATAGGCGGGAACCGCCGGGGTGAATCGCGTACGTATATCAATCTCATGACGGTGATGTTGATTGGCGGTTTGTGGCACGGCGCTTCCTGGA
Source organism: uncultured Bryobacteraceae bacterium (assembly GCA_964237255.1). GTDB lineage: Bacteria > Acidobacteriota > Terriglobia > Bryobacterales > Bryobacteraceae > JALYXI01. Next base: position 1,649 of record CAXSIG010000107.1, on the reverse strand, counting down.
ACTTTGTGATCTGGGGAGGGATTCACGGCGGCATGCTGTGCATTGAGCGCATTCAGGGGAAGGAGAGCCTGTACGCCAGGGCGCCAAGGGCGCTGCGAGTGACTGTCACATTCGCGATTGTCTGTGTCGGTTGGGTATTCTTTCGTGCCGCCGATTTGGAAGAAACCTGGCGCTATCTGAGATCCATGGCGGGGCTGGCGATAGTTGGGCCTGGTCAGGAAGTGATCGGGGTAAACCTGTTCACTCCGTATCACGTGTTGATGTTCGGTGTTTGTGCCGCGATTGTTTGGTTCGCTCCGCAGACGTGGAATTTCACTCAAACGTTCTCCCGGTCCAGAGCGGCGGTCTGCTTTGCGTTGTTTCTGGCAAGCATTACAGTGATGTGGACGCAGACGGTAAATCCGTTCTTGTATTTCCAGTTCTAAATACATGCTGCCGGTTCAAACCCCCAAATCCTTGTTGAACCAAACGGAGATTTACCATCAGGAACTGGATTCCACCGTGGTGAGTCCAGCTACGGCCAAGGTGTTCTCATGGGCTTTTGCGTTGCTCCTTTTCGCGGTAC
>CAXSIG010000107.1:0-1074 GCA_964237255.1 uncultured Bryobacteraceae bacterium | reverse complement strand
TGTGGAGTTTGTGCGCGGGAAAAGTCCGCAAGCATTCTTTCTGTTTCAACCCTTTGGGCGCGGAGTTCGCCAGTTTGCCGGCGGCGAGTGGAGGGGTGCGCTCCAAACGTGGCGCGGGGCAATCCGTCCGGAAACATTGCACAGTTATGAGGCCACACTGGAAAGCGACTCTGTGTTGAAGAACTTCTTCCAGCCGCGGATTCAGGCTGTGCTATCCGGTCCTTTGGGCTACGGCAATGAGAAGGTGGTTCTTGGCCGTGATGGATGGCTGTTCTACCAGCACGGGCTGGACTATGTGGCGCATCCGAGCGTCACGGACCCCTCTACGCTCGAACAAACCGCCAAGACTATGGTGGACAAGGGAGTGGATAGTTCGCCGCACCCGGACCCTCGGCCTGCGATCCTGCAATTGGATCGAGAATGCCGACAAGCGGGAATCCACCTTGTTGTTTTGCCTATTCCGGATAAGGCAATGCTCCAGCCCACGCAGCTTCGGGAACGCAAGCTTTCGCCGTGGAACTTTCCCAACGCGGCGCCAAATGCCGTGCAGAACAACGAAGGTTATGCGGGGCTGGTGCGGCAAATGAGAGAAGCGGGAGTGGACTGGTTCGACGTTACCCCGCCAAGTGTTGGCCCCGACGATGTCCGTTATCTGATCCAGGATACGCACTGGACGCCGGCTTTCATGGATAAGGTAGCCAGCGCGTTAGCGTCCCACATTAAAGAATCCGGCGCGCTGCCGGCGGCGGCGCCAATTTCCACGCGGAAGGTGGAAGCTCGCGTGGCTCGCGTGGGTGACTTGGTGGATATGTTGAAGCTGCCCCATGGACAGGCATTGTTCACTCCGCAAACGGTGCTCGTTGAGAAAATTCTGGATGCTCAGGGTCAACCGGTCCAGCCCGATCCCCGTGCAAACGTGCTCTTGCTGGGCGATAGCTTTACAAACATTTATTCCATGCGGGATCTGGGATGGGGCGCGGGCGCCGGCTTCGGTGAGCATCTGGCCTATCACCTCGGGCAGCGGATTGACGTCTTCGCGTTCGGCGCGATGGCCTTCGAGTTCCTGACCAACAA
>CAXSIG010000106.1:3829-11203 GCA_964237255.1 uncultured Bryobacteraceae bacterium | reverse complement strand
AATCCGGCCCACATCGTGAACGGATGTATTGCGCCAAACTTCGAACATCGACGGTGCGGGCCCGAGAATTTGGGCGTGTCCTCTGGGGCCATGGTTGCTCAAGACTAGCAGTCTTTTGCCAGCATTTTCGGCGCAATGTTAGTATTTGGTCTAAAGTTTTCTACCTGCAAAAATTGCGTTGGTGCTGTAAGTTACTCCCCTCGTTGCAGCAGCTAGGCGCCTGGTTACAGCGACGCTGATGCAATTGCTGCTTCGAGTTTGTCTGCTCCCGCTTTGATCTCGGCGGCATGTTCCGGGTCGGAAAGCTTTAATCCGAGTTGACGAATTGAAAGCAGCGCTGTGCGCGCCTTCTGAATCGCGCGATCGCGGTGATCGGCACTGCTGGTCAGCGAGGCCGTACGGAGAAAGTTAAATGCCAGACTCAGATCCGTTCGCAGAAGATCAAGGCGCATCCCCTGCGATTCTTTCACGCGGTTTTCGGCGCTATCCGACTGCATAGAGTTTTTCTATACTAGCGCCTTAGAAGCGCGGTAAGGGTTAGAAATTTGAAAGTGATCGATGTAAGCTCTTACTGCGTTTACGACCTAGGCCAATTTCCTTCAGGAGCCACAACTTTAAGCGGCGGCGTTAACCCTCGGATCGTCTTCGCCATCAAAACGGAACACGCCGGGCAATTGCTGACATGTTTTTCGATCTTCTTCAGCAAGGCCGGAGATCCCCAACCTTCGCAGAACGCCACCATCTCTTCCGCAGAAGGATGCGCGTTATCGTCGCTGATCATTGTTCAAGGGTTGCACTCGAAGCGATCCATCTTACCTAGGCGGAAGGCTTGGTGACCTGGGATGTTGTTCTTTTCGGAACACAATCTTTTCTCAAGCGCGTTCTCAACAGTACAGGCCGGAAAACCCACTCGCGATTTGCCGGGTCGAACTTGAGGCGCGGATGCTGCCAACCTAAAACATCTTGCCAGAACCCGACATGGCCCGAGCCGATCCTTGCCCGGAATGCGAGCGTCTTCGCCGGAGGATAGTTGAATCCGCCCAGACGAGCGCTAAAACGGCGTCGGCTTGGGAGGTTGCATGGGTGCTTATCTCCGATAAGATGTTGTCACTTCTGAGCCTGAACGCCGACGCGCAGTGTTTGGCGTTGATCGATGACATGGAGCGCGAGACCGCGAATAACGCCCCGATCGCGTTTTCCTTTCAGCCGCTGATCATCTGGTGCTTGCAAAGTGCCTGCCCTTGCTCTGCCGTCAGCCGATTGCCAGTCCGGACGCTCAATTGTTAACGCCTTTGCCGGGTCGGATTCCCGCCGCGAGATCAGCGTTGAGGAGGCCAGAATCGGCCGCTTCGTACGCAAGGCGGCGCACAGCTCCAAGTCGCAAATCGATGATTCCTGGATCGAATTGACGCGATTCAAGGTGCATTCGGTAACGCAGGACGACTGCTCTGCTGAATGACAATCGTGGTTCCGAGCAATACCAACCGACGAACTCGTCGATTGCGTGGCGGTAACCTCGTTCAGCGTCAGGGCAGGATAGGCTCTTCAGGACACCGGACTTCGCAAACTCAAGGTCCGGCAGCCGCAGGACGGACCTCGTGCCGCTACGCTTCAACTTGCAGTTCTGTTTGCGCTTCATGATCATTGGCCTTCAGGCCACTGAATCAATCTTGCCTGCTGGAAGCATTCACGATGGCGTCCGAGTCGCGCGTCATCTGACCGGAATCTACGGACACAAGGCGACTTGCCGGTCCTAATCCGCGGCCGCTTGGAGCACATTCCGGTAACGCCGTTTCGCAGGAGTTTCCCGGACGTACACATTCTGATTGCTGAGTAATTCAGCTTGGGTCGTCTTCCGAAATTTTTCCAAACTCAGCATATAAAAGGAGTGTGAACCTAAGAATTTTAGTCTCTCTCGCGATGGCAAGTGCGAATGCTGCGACATTCCTTCTCGGCGCAGACTACAGCGAATTTGCCCCGCCTTCAACGTCCGCAATGAGGACTGACAGCTCAGGGTCGCTCTACTTCTTATCAACATGTCAAAGCAGCGCCTCACCGTCCAAATGCGTAACGAAGTTATCAGCGGACGGGAAAACAATTTTATGGCAAAGCCATCTAGGATTCTCTCCATCCGCTCTGGCGGTGGATCCGAACGGCGGCGTGTACGTAACCGGATATCAGCTCGGCACTCCATCGGTATTTCTCGAAAAGCTAAACGATGCCGGGACCGGTCTGGCCTGGAAAACCCAGATTGCAATCGGTAACATTCTGGCGGTCTACTCCCTAGCAGCCGATTCTCAGGGTCGAGTTTATGTTGCAGGTTCATTTGGAGACTACTCTCAAGGTTCACAAGTAATCCGGGTAAACGCGGCAGGAGATGCTGTCGACTATGTGGCCCACGTAATAGGCGGTGTCGCTTCGATTGCCGTCGATATCGCGGGCTCCGCTTTCGTAACAGGTAACAACACACCGGGGCCGTTCCTAGCCAGGCTGACACCAAACGGTTCTGCTGGATTTTACACGCGGTTATCACCTTTGGGACAAGCTGGTTCGGTATCTGTTGGGCCAAACGGAAATGCTGTGGCTCTAGTCCGCGCCTCAGATGGTTCCTTGCTACTGCAGCGGTTTGATTCCGCGGGTGCAGCAACCCTGTCAACGCTTGTTGGATACGTCACACCGTCGCAGGCCACGGCTACGCTTGCTCTTGACGAGATTGGAAACGCTTATGTCACCGGCTCGTCGTACATCTACAACGATGGCTTTGGCTATCTGTCGCGAACACCGAAAAGCCTGAGAACCTGTGGATCTGGCAATACGATATGGGAGTGGTTGCAGGTGTTTTCGCCCGACGGTTCTCTTTTACAAGGGACGTATCTTCCGCCAGGCGGAGAAGTAGTCACGGGGTTTGTAGAAGCTCCGCTCATTGCCGCTGGACCAAACTCCACGATTTTCGTAGCGCATTCATCTGGGCCTACTTTCCAGCCATCCCAAGCCGGCCCGTTTGAGACTCCCGCCTCGGAAACGAAATCCTTCGCGTATTTTCTTTGGCGCCTTTTTCCCCATGCCGACGCGCAGGTTTTTCGGTTGGCCTGCCTGGGAAGCGCGGCGACGTACACCACGGGGCCGATCGCGCCCGGAGAGTTGGTCACTTTGTTCGGCAGCGATCTAGGACCTGAGCAAGGCACCGGTTCTAAAGTTGCGCCCCAAAGTTCATTCCCAACACAAACGGCAGGTGTTCAAGTGACCTTCGATGGGATACCGTCCCCGCTTCTATGGGTCCAAAATGCACAAATCAATGCGGTTGTACCCTGGTCGCTCACGCCCGGAAAGTCGACACAAGTTTGTGTCAGCGTCAACGGCTCGCCGACTAATTGCCTGACTTGGCCCGTACAGGAAACCGCCGTTTCCGTTTTCTCTGTCGACGGTACGCACGCGGTCTTTAATCAGGATGGAAGCATCAACTCTGCCGACAATCCTGCAACGTATGGTTCCGTCGTTACGGTCTTCGCGACGGGGCTGGGTCCAATTTCACCGCCCCAGGCAGACGGAACGGTTATAGGATTTCCGCTTCCGAACAACGTTCTGCAAGCCAGCGTCGCTACCACGTATTTTATAGGCGGCCCTCCCGTGATTCCGGTCAGCGTCTCATTTCCGATCACGTATGTCGGACCTGCTCCATACCTGGTCGCGGGAATCAGCCGAATCGACTTCACGGTGATGGGAATCTCCGGTGTCGTCCAAGTCTCCCTTAGCGTGTCTTCGTCTTCAGAAACCGCTTTGACGCTGCCTTTCAGGGTCTACATTGCGGCTATTTAGATTGTGGTGAAACCGGACAGATTAGCCGAATCATCAGCGAGAAGCCTTCGATGTATTGCGCTGTAGATTAAACGCCGTTGGGTCTCAAACCTAGTTGCCGGGTATGAAGTTATCTAATCGCGGATGGATCAATCACGGTGTTGATGCGCGGGTGCTCCGAATAAAACGAAAATCCGGTAGTGGTTCAGTTTGAACTGAACCACTACCCTACGGAGCCTTCAAGAAGGGGGCTGTCCAAAAAGCGGAGATCATAAGAGTGCAGCATCGATACTACACACCGGCAGAATAATACTTCTGGAAGGTATGGAACCAAGCCGAGCTGAACAACGGCCGTTTCATTCGCACTGAAAGCTAAGCGCAATCGACGATTCCCGAGTGACTGCGGAACAACTCCTTTGACTTTTATTTGCACCTGGCGGATAGACGGGCCGGTTCAGTTTCGATAGAGAGCTAACGACTTACCGGTCCTCATCCGCAACGCCGTGAAGCACATTCCGGTAACGCCGTTTTTGCAAGCTCGACGGTAAACAACATCCGCATAGCGCTTTCAAGCAAAGCCTGAAATCAGTAAATCAACATCCATCTCCTCGCGGCTTAAGAATCAAGGAACCGTCTGTTTTCTTGTCAACTCGTGGCCTTTAACTTACTCTGCAATTGTTCTCGATAGGTTCTACTTAGGCGCAGCCTAACTCCGTTGCGCAACACTACTTCGTAGTCTCCGTTCAAGTCCAGCTCTATCGTCCGCACCTGTTCCAAGTTCACAATGGTAGACCGATGAATCCGGCTGAACCGGCTGGCATCCAAGTCTTGCTCCAGTTCCGCAATACTTCGCCGCAGTAAATGTGCTTTTCCTCCGACATGGAGACACGCATAATAGTCTGCGGCTTCAATCCAATCGATCTCACCGATTTTCAGTATTGTTACGCGGCCCGCGCTCTTCACGAGTAAGCTGCTGTTCGGCGCAACGCGGTTCCGCAGGATGGCCTTTGCCCGATCCAACGCTTTTCCGAACCGGCTGTCGTCGAAGGGTTTAAGCAAGTAGTCCAAAGCATTTGCTTCAAATGCTTTCAGCGCATACCGGTCATATGCAGTAACAAAGATGACGGCCTTCGGAGCGGCTGTTCCCAACTGCTCCAATACTTCAAAACCGTCGCAGCCGGGCATTTGCACGTCCAAAAACAATAATTCGGGGCGCGCTGCCCGGATTGCGACGATAGCCTCGGTACCGGACGAGCATTCGGCTACCACCTCCGTCTCAGCGTCTTGTTCCAGAAGTGCCGCAATACTCGCCCTGGCCATCGGCTCATCGTCGACGATCATCGTCCGAATCCGCTGTCCGATCATGCAACCGCTTGATAAGGGATCGTCACAACAGCTTCTACCGTCCCGCTTGCGTTATTTCGCATCTCGAACAAGCCACGGGTACCATAAAGGCTCTTGAGCCGCGCACGCGTGTTGGAAATTCCCACACCCTCTTGGATATCGGTAAGCGGAGGGCCATCGTTTTCGACGCTAATCGTCAACAAATGATTGGACCTCCTAGCAGTAATGCGGATGGATCCTCCTACCAATCGCATTCCGATTCCGTGTTCAATCGCGTTCTCCACAATCGGCTGCATAATCATGCTGGGAACACTGGCTCCTGAAAGTTCTCCAGGAACATCCACCTACCCGCAATCGCGAGGCAAAACGCATATGCTGAATTTGGAGGTACTTCTCCAGAAACTCGATTTCCTCGGCGAGACTTGTCTCCATCCCTTCTGGCCCTTCTACCACCCGACGCAGCAAATCGCTTAGACCGGCAATCATTTCGACAGCTGTATCGTTCTTCCTGGCGCGCACCAGACCGGCGATTCCGTTCAGCGTATTGAACAAAAAGTGCGGTTCCATCTGCCGGCGAAGAACATCCAGCCTCGCTTTCGAAAGCTGCTCCTCCCGTTCCGCCAGAACCTTGCGCGATTCCAGCGTATTCGCCAACGCCAGCACCCCCGCGTAAGCAATCAGGTCCAGGTGGAACTTGCTATAAAAGAAACTCAGAATTGCATTGACTACCGTGAACCCGTGCGAGTACGCGCCCATCGGCTGGAGCGCGAGTTCCAGCCAAACAGTCCAAGCTCCGTGCGCAATCCCGATTGCCAGATAAGAACCGATGTGAATCGCCCAATTTCGTTCCAGCGGAAATCGTTTTCCCAGGAACAAAACCACTGGGCTTGCGACAGCCCATACAAGCCAAGACAACGCGAAGATGCCAAACAGTCGCAACCATGGATGGTGCATGCCTTCGGCACGCATGCCGACAACAACCTGTGTTCCGTCCAGAACGCCAAACGTTAGCCAGACTGCCAGGGACCATAACCACCATCGAAGCCATTCCCGCCCTTGCATTCTCTTCACTGTATCGGCTTGCCGTCTGGCTGAACTCTGAAATGCAGTGAAACCGCGGCAATTTGCAGTGAAGCGGCTAGCGATTCCGCCGCTCATCGCCGAATACTTAAAAAGGTTGAACAGCAATCGACCATTCCCATATGAACATTCATCGTGAAGCACTCTTGTTTTCGTTTCTTTCCGGCGCGCTCGTGGCACAAAACCAAGTTCCGTTGTTGACGGATACGGACTGGCTTTCCAGTCATTTGAAAGACCCCAATCTTGTAGTGCTACACGTCGGGCGGAAAGATAACTACGACAAAGGCCACATTCCTGGAGCGCGTCTCATCAACATGAGTGACATCGCAAGTCCGATGGGCAAAATGGATAAGCCTGAGCTGATGCTGGAACTGCCCCCTGCCTCCGAGTTGCGCAAGAAGTTTGCCTCGTTGGGTATATCGGATAACAGCCGCATCGTTGCCTACCTGGGTGACGGTGAGATGCTGCCAGCAGCCACCCGCGTGCTTTTTACGCTCGATTATCTGGGGCTGGGCGACCAAGTTTCTCTCCTGAACGGTGGCCAATCCGAATGGGCTCGCTCCGGGCATTCCGTCACTGCCGCGATGCCGGATTATGCGCAGGGCAAGCTGACGGACCGTCCGTTGAAGAAGGTGGTGGCGGACGCGAATCTGGTGAAATCCGCAGCCCAGAGTTCCACGTTGAAGCTTGTCGACGCCCGCGCCCCGGTCTTTTTTAACGGCGCGGAAGCTTCTTTTGCGAAGAAAGGCCACATTCCCGGTGCCGTCAATATCCCGTTCAATCTGGTACCGGAGGATAGTTCGAAGATCGATCCGAATCACTTGCGAAAACTTTTTGACACCGCGGGAATCAAACCCGGCGATACAGTGATCGCTTACTGCCACATTGGAGCCCAGGCTACGGCGGTCGTGTTTGCCGCCCGCATCCTTGGGTATCCAGTTATGCTCTACGACGGGTCGTTCCAGGATTGGGTGTTGAACGATCGCGGACCCCTGGTAGGTGATCCCGCGGTGGGCAGCGCCGGTGCTAAGTGAACGGCAACTCAACCGGCCCGGCGAAGCTGTATAGCGATCCGTATTTCGTCGGTGTCGGTATTGGCCTGCTAATTCTGACTTCATGGGTGCTGGTGGGGCGGGGTCTGGGCGCCTCGGGAGC
>CAXSIG010000106.1:0-3819 GCA_964237255.1 uncultured Bryobacteraceae bacterium | reverse complement strand
TTGGTCGCGGCAGCGACAGCCGCAGTTCAGGGCGCACCACGGGCAATCGCGTCGCCCGCGCTCGCTCCCTATTTATCGCAGGGTGTTCAAAGCCCGCTTAGAGATTGGCTTGTTCTTGAGTTGATGGGGGTGGCCGGGGGTGGATTCTTGTCCGCGCGGCTTGGAGGACGGTTTCGCGCGGTGGTGTCGCGTGGGAACGGGATCGATATCCGGTTGCGCATGTGCGCCGCGGTAGGCGGAGGCATCTTGATGGGAGTAGGCGCGAAGTTCGCACGTGGTTGTACCAGCGGCCAGGCGCTCACGGGCGGAGCGCTGCTATCGGCCGGCAGTTGGATCTTTATCGGTACCTGCTTTGCCGCTGCCTACATGCTGGCTCCGGTTGCGCGGAGACTTTGGCGATGACGCCGCTTTCAGAGACGGGGGCGCTTACTCCATTCGGTGTCTTGATCAGCGCTCCGCTCATTGGTGTTGTGTTCGGCTGGCTTTTGGAACGCGGCGGTCTGGGTGACGCACCGAAGTTGGCGGCGCAATTTTATTTAAGAGACCTGGCTGTTTTCAAAGTCATGTTCAGCGCGCTCTTGACAGCGATGCTGGGCGCTTTTTGGCTGGACCGCTTCGGTGTGCTCAATCTTCGCTTGGTCGATGTTCCCGAAACTTTCCTACTTCCCCAAGCTCTTGGTGGTGTTTTATTCGGCGCGGGTTTTCTCTTAGCCGGCCTTTGTCCAGGGACATCATGCGTTGCCGCCGCCGCGGGCCGGATCGATGGGCTCGGCGTAATCACCGGGATCTTCGCCGGGGTATTCCTGTTTAACGCGGTTTTCCGTTGGATCGAACATTTTTACTTCAGTACGCCTCTAGGTGTCGCTACCTTACCCGGCGTGCTCGGCCTTTCGAGGGGCTTGGTTATTGCGCTCATAACAGGGGTCGCGCTGTTAGGTTTCGCCTTTACGAGTCGTATCGAAAGGGCAAGAACGTGAACGAAAACCACGCCACTCTGGCACTTTTGGCGGGTGCCTTGGCTCTTGGAGCTGCTGCTGCGGATTTGGTTCCGAGCGCCAACGTGGCCGAAGTAGCTGCCCAAATCGATAAAGAAGAGGATCACCTTTCAGCGCTTGAGCTGGGCGAACGAATCATGCATGGAGATTCCCGGTTACGAGTTATCGATCTCAGGCCGAATTCCGAGTTCGAGGTTTTTCACGTCCCTGGTGCACAGCGATCTTCAATGCGCGATCTCTCTACAGCGGCGCTCCCCAAGAATTCTACTGTCGTTTTGTACTCGGAAGGCGGAACCCACGCTGCTCAAGCCTGGGTGCTGCTGCGTATTCGTGGATATCGGGATGTCTTTGTCCTTCGTGAAGGCATGTACGAGTGGGCTTCTCGCGTGATGGAGCCGCGGCTTGCCACAGATGCAACCGCATCCGAACGTATGGAGTTTGAGCGCGCGGCCAAGTTGAGTCTCTACTTCGGTGGTACGCCGCGCTCCGATGTGCCGCGATCAGAGATTCCGGCCGGGTACTGGACCGGGTCGCTCACGTCGGCACGGCCCGATCTGCCAAATCTTCGAATGCCAGTTCGCCGACGAGGATGCTGATGAGGCAAGACCTAATCGATTTTGCATCTTTCCGTAAGCGTGAATTTGCCCGTTTAGACTCCATGAAGAGCGTCTATCTGGACTACACTGGCGCGGCCCTTTATCCGGCTTCCCTCGTCCAACGCGACGCACGGCGATTAAAGACACAGGTGCTCGGAAATCCCCACTCCGAAAGCAAGCCGTCGCTTGCCAGTACCAAAGCCATGGAGGAGGCGCGCGAGCTAACGCTTCGCTTCCTGGATGCCGACCCAGCAGATTATGAAGTGGTCTTCACCGCGAATGCCACGGCGGCCATTCGAACCGTTGCCGAGGCGTTCCCATTCCGCGCGGGCTCGCGTCTGGTTCTTACAGCCGACAATCATAACTCGGTAAACGGGTTGCGTGTCCCCGCCTTAAAACGGAAAGCCCGGGTGGAGTATGTGCCGCTCGATTCCGAAATGCGCAGCCTGGACCCGCTCTCGTGGCTTATCCCGGCAACGCAGCCCTCGCTCTTTGCGTTTCCGGCACAGTCGAACTTTTCCGGCGTGCAACATCCTCTCTCATGGATCAAGCAGGCACAAGTGCGGGGCTATCGCGTTTTGTTAGATGCCGCGGCTTACATTGCTAGCCAGCCGCTCTCACTTAGGGACGTGCCCGCGGATTTCGTGGCGCTCTCTTATTACAAGATGTTCGGATATCCGACGGGTATTGGCGCGTTAGTGGTCCGGCGCGAAAGCCTCTCTCTCCTGCAACGCGATTACTTCGCTGGGGGGACGGTGGAATTTGTTTCCGTGCAAAACGGTCTGCTCCGGAGGAAGGTGGGCGGCGAAGGCTTTGAGGATGGCACTCCCAACTTCCTTGCCATGCCTGCCGTTTGCGACGGATTAAAGTGGCTTCGCAAGATTGGGATGCCAGTAGTCAGGAGCAATGGCGATGCCCTTATCTCCAGGCTCATCGTCGGTTTGAAGAGCCTTGGTCCTGACATCGAAATTTACGGCCCGGGCAATGTGAAAGCACGAGGCGGTACGGTCGCTTTCAATTTGCGCCGTGCCGGCAGACTGGTGCCCTTTGAAACGGTAGAAATTGCCGCGCGTGATTGCCGGATCGCACTCCGGGGCGGTTGCTTTTGTAATCCCGGTGCAGCGGAAGAAGCATTTGGGATTAATGCGGAACGTGCGCGCGCCTGTCTGAAGGGCGGTTTTACTATCCCCAAATTTCGAGCTTGTTTGCAAGATAGTGCCGTAGGAGCAATCCGAGTCTCAGTAGGAGCGGCGACAAGCACGGACGATATCGAATCTTTGTTCCGCTTTCTCTCGGGTCCTGCTCTTGGCGCTGTCGGGCACTTCGCTGCGTGAGACCAACGTGTATCCTTTTTCATCGGTGCTAACATTCGCATCGGTGGGAGAGAGTGGCCAATCGGCCTGATCCTGAAGTTAAGAAGGTCTACCGCTGTTGGACGCGCCAATTACCGTGATGAGTGCACAATCAAGGGAGTTGTACCCTGATTCACAGTAGCTACTATGCCTGAAAGCACGCCAGGCCCGACGCCCTCGGGGCAGCGGATTTATTACCTGGATGTTCTTCGTGGCATAGCACTGTTCGGTGTTCTCACAATCAATTTACAGGTGTTCTCCGGGGCAACAGTGGCGCGGCGTGCCGACGTTGTCGTCCAAGCCGTTATCGACATCTTCGTTTTGAGCAAATTCATCTCCCTGTTCTCGTTTCTATTCGGATTGGGATTCGCAATTCAGATGTCCCGCGCCACGGCAAAAGGCACACGCTTTCCGTTGCTCCAATCAAGGCGTTTGCTCGCTCTTGCGTTGTTCGGGCTAATTCACGGCTTCTTAATCTGGTGGGGAGATATTCTACTCACGTATGCGATCTTGGGAGCGTTTCTGCTGCCGTTTCGAAACCAGTCACAGAAGGCCTTGTTGTTTTGGGCTGGAAGTATAATCGCGGCGCTTCTTTTCGTTCTCACGTATTTTTCCATTGCCGCTGCCGGTGGCCTTTCTGTGTCCAGGGAAGGTAACGCCGTGGTCGATCCTTCCGCAGTTCATCACGTTGCAACACACGCTTCCAGATCCTTCTTGCAATTCTTTGAAGAAAACTGGCAAACACGTATGGAAAGCTTGAACGATTTAATTATCGCGATGCCGTTGCTAAGTCTGTTCCTGCTGGGGCTTTGGGTATGGCGGACCTGTGGTGATGGACGATGGCGGGCGCTGCGCTTTCCGCCAACAAAGAGAATG
>CAXSIG010000105.1:10596-11211 GCA_964237255.1 uncultured Bryobacteraceae bacterium | reverse complement strand
TTTTGTGTGAATTGCGGCAAACCGATTCCCAAGGGGGCAAAGTTCTGCCCGGAGTGCGGTGCCGCTCAGTAATTTGGATCGCTCAGGCTGTGAGTGGCTGGTAGAGGCGCAAGGCTGTTCCGCCGAAACGCTTCAAAACACCGGTTCACTCCAGGCCTTATTTGCGGAGCTGATTGCCGGTCTGAATCTTCACCCGGTAGGCAACGCCACTTGGCATCAGTTCCAGCAGAACGGCGGCATCACGGGATTAGCGCTTCTCGAAGAATCGCATCTGGCCTGCCACACGTTCCCGGAATTTGGCGCCTTGTGCTTGAACGTGTTCTGTTGCCGTCAACGTCCGGATTGGGATTTCGAAACGTATTTACGCGAAGCATTTGGAGCCGAACAGGTAACCGTTCGGCGCATGGAGCGGCATTACTAAAGTGGTCTCCGCGAATTGCCCCAATTGCGGTGCGCCGGTCGAACTGCGCTGGTCCAGTGCGGTTCAAACCACGTGTCCCTTCTGCAAGTCGATCCTGGTCCGTCGTGACGTAAATCTGGAAAAAGTTGGGGTCGTCGCTGATCTCCCCGCCGATGCCTCACCCATCCAAATCGCGACAGAAGGCACCTACGCAG
>CAXSIG010000105.1:6419-10586 GCA_964237255.1 uncultured Bryobacteraceae bacterium | reverse complement strand
TCATCTACGAGTACGAGCAAGGGAACTGGAATGAGTGGCACATCATCTTTAGCGATGGCGTGAGCGGTTGGCTGAGCGATGCGCAGTTGGAATACGCCGTCTCCTTTTTGCATCCGTCCGGCGACGTCCTGCCTCCCGGTATGGTGCAGCGGGGACAAGCCTTTGGATGGGACCATGTCCGCTACGAAGTTACCGTAGTGACTCGCGCCCACTATAAAGGTGTAGAAGGCGAGCTCCCCTTTGAATACTGGGACAAGACCGATGCAGTAACTGCCGATCTCCGCACTTACGATGCGCGCTTTGCCACTATCGACTACAGCCAGCAGCCGCCCGTAATCTACATGGGCGCAGCGGTTGACGCGAAAGACTTAAAGCTGACCAACCTTCGGCAATTCGAGGGCTGGCAATGACCACAGTACCGAAGCTCTCCGGTTTTAACTGCCCCAACTGCGGCGCTCCGATCGAGATGCGAACGTTCGGCCAGGCCGTCTCGGTGGTCTGCCCCAGTTGCCATTCCGTCCTCGATGCAAAGGACCCGAATTTCGCCATCCTTCAAAAGGCCCAATCCGCGCAGCGCATCGAACCGAAGCTCCCTCTCGGTAGCCGAGGCCAGATTGAAGCCGGGCTCTACGAAATTATCGGCTTTCAGGTCCGCACCGAGAACGATCCCGACGATGGTCCGGATTCCTGGCACGAGTATCTTCTCTTCAATCCGTTCCTCGGCTACCGTTATCTGACCGACTATCAGGAAAACTGGAACGTCGTCCGAGTGGCGAACGCGATTCCGGAGCCGCAGGGCGGCGGCACTGTTCGCCTGGCGGGCACGACGTTCCACCAAAAAGCGCAAGCGAATGCGCAAACCACATACGTGATCGGTGAGTTTCCCTGGGCTGTTCGCGTCGGCGATTCCGCCTATGCAACCGACTACTCGGCGAGCGATCAAATCCTGTCCAGCGAGACGACGCCCGAGGAAACAGTCTGGTCTTTGGGTCACTCGGTCGACGCTACACAAGTACGTCAGGCGTTCGGACTCGTCAAACCGGCAACAGCGGCCGCCGCGCCTGTAGTTCACGGCCCCACACTTTGGCCAACAGCATTGAAGCTTCTCGCGGCGGGATTGTTGTTATCGCTGCTGTTCAAAGGCATGGGCGGCCGCCAGGTCTATCGGCAGAATGTTGCTCTGAGCGGCGGGACGCAAGTCACATCGCCATTTGAGGTCCCGGGGAGTCGGTCCAACCTGGCGGTTGAGACGACTAATCGCGGCGACCAGTCTTTCTACATGCACTATGCGCTGGTAAGTGAAACCACCGGCCAGGCGATTTCGTTCGCGCGTTCCATCGGCAAAGAAGATGAGGCAATCATCCCCTCCGTCGAGCCGGGTCGCTATCTATTGCGAATGGAAGCGGAGCAACCGGGTTCTCAGATTGATTTGACAGTGCGGCGACGGGTCTCATCGTTCGGCTTCTTCTGGTTCGCGGCAGTGCTGTTGCTGCTTCCGCCGATTCGGCAACTCTGGCATCGCATCACAGGAGGAATTCGCAGCTAATGCGCAGTCCAAGCTATCTTCTCTATGGAATCTCGCTGCTCGCGGCCATGAGTTTCGCGCAATGGCGCGGCTTGCATTTCGGTTTGCTGAATCAGGCGCGCGAAACTCCGCGCTCGATACGAGATAATCCGGGAGCGTACCGCTCCACCTACGGCGGCTACTCACGCTACACAGGAGGCAAGTAATGGAAGAATTTCGCCCAGGCGCGCTGGTCAACGCGATACTCTACTCGGCTCTCGGCATCTTCATCTTTGTCGCCGCCTTTTCGCTGCTCGATAAGCTAACGCCGTTCCATCTCTGGAATGAGATTGTGAAGGAAAAGAACATTGCAGTAGCAATCTTGATGGGAGCGATGGCGATCGGCATGTGCGTCATTATTGCCGCCGCCGTTCACTAAGCGCACTTGCACCTTCTGCTGTTCCTCTCCGTACTGCTGATCGCGGCATGCGGACTGATCTACGAATTAGTTGCGGGAACGCTCGCCAGTTATCTGCTGGGCGATAGCGTCTTTCAGTTTTCCACCGTAATCGGAACGTATCTTTTCGCGATGGGGATTGGAAGCTACCTTTCGCGATTCGTGAACCGAGCCTTGGTGGATCGATTCATTTCCGTGGAATTGATGGTGGGTTTGATAGGAGGCTTTTCCTCTTCCATCCTCTTCCTCGCGTTCGCGGAAACCACGGCGTTTCGATTCGTTCTGTACCTCGTTGTAGTCGCAGTAGGAACGCTGGTCGGCCTGGAGATTCCGCTGCTAATGCGGATTCTGAAAGACAAGCTGCACTTCACCGATCTTGTCGCGAACGTCCTCACGTTCGACTATCTCGGCGCGTTAGGAGCGTCGCTAGCATTCCCACTGTTACTCGTGCCGCACTTGGGCATGGTTCGATCCGCCATTTTATTCGGCTTGGTCAACGCGGGCGTAGCGCTGTGGTCGACATGGCTGTTCCGTGCACAGTTGGCGCGCCCGATTCTGCTCCGAGCCACTGGCGTTTTGGTAGTTCTTGCCCTAGCTGGCGGGATGGCAGCATCGGAATGGATTACCTCCGCCGCCGACACCAACCTGTACGCCGACCAGGTGATCTTCTCGAAAGACACGCGTTATCAGCGCATCGTGCTCACGCGCTGGAAAGACGATCTACGTCTCTTCCTCAGTTCCCACTTGCAGTTCAGCTCACGCGACGAGTACCGCTACCACGAAGCCTTGGTCCATCCGGGGTTAGCTTCCGTACCGAATGCAAGAAACGTACTGGTGCTGGGCGGCGGCGACGGACTGGCAGTGCGAGAAATCTTGAAGTATCCGAACGTGGAACGCATCACGCTGGTCGATCTGGATCCGGAGATGACCCATCTCTTCTCCACGCTTCCCGTGCTCACGAAGCTGAACAATAGTTCCTTCCTGAACGCGCGCGTGCACGTGATCAATGCCGATGCGTTCGTCTGGCTCGATCAAAATCCCGGCTACTACGACTTCGTCGTTGTAGATTTTCCCGATCCTACAAATTACTCGCTAGGCAAGCTTTACACGACGGCATTTTACCGGCTGCTATCGAAACATCTAAGCGCTAACGGCCACATCGTAGTCCAGAGTACGTCCCCATTGTTCGCCCGCCAGAGTTTCTGGTGCATTGACGCAACGCTCCGCAAAGCCGGATTCCAAACAACGCCGTATCACTTATACGTTCCGAGCTTCGGTGAATGGGGATTTGTACTAGCGGGAACTCTAGCGTGGCAACCGCCCGACAAATTACCGGATGACCTTCGTTTCCTCTCCCACGGCGCGTTACTGACTATGATCGATTTCCCTGCCGATATGCGACCGGTATCTGCCGAGGTGAATCGGCTGAACGATCAGGTCCTTGTCCGCTACTACGAGAAGGAGTGGAGCGACATCGCGCACTGAAGGGTCGTAAGCTACATTACCAAAGTTAAATACCTCGAATATTTTCGGGTGCTTGAATTGCCTTCACTCTGACTGAAGGGACAACCCGATATGAAAATCAACGCAGCATCTTTTACGAACTTTGCTATTTGCGGAACACTGATCGCCGGAGCCGCGCTAGCTCAGGACAAGATGGACAAAATGAAAATGGGCGCGGACTCAAACTTCGCCATGAAAGCAGCCTCCGGCGGGCTGACCGAAGTCGCATTAGGCAAAATGGCGGCAGAGAAGGGCACACGCCAGGACGTCAAGGACTTCGGCCAGAAAATGGCGGACGATCACTCGAAAGCCAATGACGAATTGAAGAGTCTTGCATCGTCGAAGAACATGACGTTGCCGTCGTCGCCGAATGCTAAGGATCAAGCCACCATCGACAAGATGTCCTCAATGTCGGGTGCCGCATTCGACAAGGCGTACATCAACGATATGGTGGCGGATCACAAGATGGATATCGCGCTGTTCCAGAAGGAAGCAAACTCAGGTAGCGACCCCGACGTAAAGGCGTTCGCTTCCAAGACTTTGCCAACTTTGCAAGAGCATCAGAAGATGATCAACGGCATTGCTGCTAAAAAGATGTAGGTGTGATAATTCGGCTGAGGGGCGGTGAAAGCTGCCCCTTACTATAGAGCCGGATAGGTATCGACATGGTGATGCAGGTACATGTCGAGCGCTAACTTGTTAT
>CAXSIG010000105.1:0-6409 GCA_964237255.1 uncultured Bryobacteraceae bacterium | reverse complement strand
CGCTCCGGGTAAGCGGCTCAAACGCTCGGGCCATTTTCGTGTTGTCTTCGATATGTTGCAGTGTCGGCATGCCCACAGTTGCGGCGGCCACCGGCAGTGATAGCGCATAGTAGAGAAGCTTTTCAGGCTCAGCTTGACCGTGCAATCCATCGGCAGCAAAGGCCTTCATGGCAACAATGCCCATGTTCTTCTTGACCGCAACCGGCAAAGCAATAGTTTCAAAGCTAGGTTTCATGTCCGGATTGATCAACATAGTACCGGGACCGGATTTCATCCCTACTAACGCGGCATTAAGCGCCATCTGCGTGCAATCGAAATCGTGCCGTTCTAGCGCGGTCTTCAAAACAGTTGGATCGTGGTGGCACGTGATACCAATGTTCTTCGTCACCTTCTGATCGCGCATTTTGAGAAGCACATCGAGCGGGCCGCCTTTCTTCTCAATCCTCGCCAGGTCCTCTTCATCCATTAGTGCGTGAATGTGAATTAGGTCCACCTGATCAGTCTGAAGCCGCTTCAGACTGCCTTCGATGATGCGCATTGCTTTTTCGCCATCGCGCTCCTGCACTTTGGTCGCGAGAAAAACCTCCTTGCGCCGAGTCGCCATAACCCTTCCGACTCGCGTTTCGCTCTTGCCTGATCCATAGGAGTAAGCAGTGTCGACATACCCGACGCCGAGGTCGAGCGCGTGGTTCAACGCTTCGACCGCTTTGTCATCGTCATAGGAAAGAAATCGGCTGCCGCAGCCGAAAGCAAGCACGGTAACCTTCGCGCCGGTACGGCCTAAAGCACGCCGCGGGAGTGGTCCGGGTTTGTCATCCGTGCCCCCAGCCGCCAAGGCAGCGCTACTTCCTAAAGCTGCGTGTCCAAAGAAACCTCTGCGCGAAACCATTGGAATCAATATACAGCACCACGCTGACGCGTGTTACGGCATGGGAATCAGGTCGCCGCTTACTACAAAGGTGACTTGCGTTCGTCCACGCGGAACTTTGCGGAACACCTGCATATAAACCACGGTGTCGCCATCCGCTTGTATCGTTAGCGCTTGTGTGCTGACCACCTGCTCCGTGCCGTCGCCATTATTCTGAGTGAAGTAAAGCTGAGGAAACTCAACGCTAATCCCCAGCACTGTGGATTGAACGGAGGAAGTGAATCGCTGGCCCACAGGCACCGGTGCCGAAACTGCCAAGTAACGGATAACCAACCGCTTGCCGTGCGGAACCGTGTATGACGCGAAGGCGAATGCTGAAGTATCCGGAACTTCCACTACGACGGCTTGTTGGAAAGCTGTATCTGCAGCGGATTGCGCAAACCCGGAATGCGCCAGAAAAGCGGTGGAAAGCAGGAACCGGAAAAGACTTCGCACCGTTGTAATCGAGAATAGCATTTCATCAATTTTTAAAAGGTTACACCTCACGCCACTCTAAGCGAGTTTATTTTTGCGCTGACACAGAAATGAGGTTGCTAATCGCACAGAGACAGTGTTACGATCATGAAACTTTAGAGGTCCATCGTTCCATCTGCCTCGCATATCGCTTGGCGATAGAACCATTTAGTGTCTCTGCGTCCGTGTGGACGGAAGCGCTCACCGAAAGAGCGATCTGGCTGTTATTTAACCGCCTCAGGCCCTGAAGCGCCTCGGCCCCTTAGCATTTCCCGGCTGTTCGACAAGGCTCTTCCCAAGGAGAAATTCTGAATGCTATTACGCGGTTTCGCGCACACGGCGCTACTTTGCTCCGCACTTACAATTTCCGCATCTTACCTGGCCGCTCAATCGTTCGATGGCGGAGTTCGCGGCTCCGTTGTGGATGCTTCGAAGGCCGGCGTAGGTAATGCGAAGGTCACAATCATCAATAGCGCAACCAACGAGGCACGATCTGTTCTAACTCATGAAAGTGGCGGATACGACTTTCCTACTCTGGTTCCCTCCACTTACACATTGATCGCGGAGGCCCCGAATTTTAAGAAGTTCGAGCGAAAGAACGTGGTTGTCGGTACACAGGAATACTTGACGATCGACCTGACTCTCGAAGTTGGATCGGTTACCGAAAGTGTGATGGTTACAGAAGAAGTACCCCTGATTGAGGCTTCGAACGCTTCTCAGGGACAGGTTCTGGATAACCAGAAAATTGTGGAGTTGCCGAACCTGGGACGAAACCCGTTCATGTTATCGAAGCTGGTGCCGAACGTTATTCAGGTAGGCAATCCGGCATACAACCGTATGCAGGACCAGAGCGGATCGTCCTCTATTTCGATCTCCGGCGGGCCGGTCCGCGGCAACAATTATTTGCTAGATGGCGTGCCGATTACTGACGCCACAAATCGAGCGATCATCATCCCTTCGTTGGAAGCCGTTTCCGAAGTGAAAGTCCAAGCCAACACGTATGACTCGGAAATGGCCCGCACCGGCGGCGGCATGTTCAACACGCTGATCAGCTCCGGAGCCAACCAGTATCACGGAAGCCTGTATGGCCACCTGCGCCGCACGGACTGGGACGCGAACAGTTTCTTCAACAACGCGGCAGGCATCCCGATTACAAAGCAACCGAATGCCACGTGGGGCGCAAGCTTCGGCGGCGCGATTCGCATTCCCAAGATCTATGACGGCCGCAACAAGACCTTCTTCTTCGCCGCGATCGAGCAGTACGACGATACGCAGTCCGCGTCCTCCACGTTCTATACGCCTACCGCTCTCGAACGCCTGGGAGACTTCTCGCAGACAAAAGATTCCAAGGGCAATCTGATCTTGGTCTCCGACCCTGTAACCAAGGTGCCTTATCCCGGCAATAAGATTCCCGCGACCGCTCTGAACCCGATCGGTCTGGCCATCGCGAGTACCTATGTGTTACCCACCCGTGCCCCGGCCTACTATGGCGACCAGGATTTAACCGGCTCGGCGTCGCTGAAATCGCATGCAGCCCAGAAGGTCTTCAAGCTGGACGAGAACTTTACCAACTGGTGGAGAGCGAGCGCCAGTTATGCTCGTTACTATTCGCTCGAGCCCGGAAATACATGGTTTCCGACCATCTCCTCGCCCGACCAATGGCGCTTGCAGCGCCGGGTGGACGCAACAGCGATCAACAATATCATCACGATCAATCCAACAACGGTGCTCTCTGTTCGTTATGGGTTTAATCGATTCCCCAATTATGGCTACAAGGTAAGTCAGGGCTACAATCTGGCGGCACTTGGGTTCCCGGCATCGCTCGTCAGCCAAATCCCGAATCCCACCTTCCCGATTGTTACGATGAGCACCGCGTACAGCCTGGGCACCAACAACAACTTCTTCTATGTTCACTCCTCCAAAAACGCTTCGGCGAACATCGCCAAGTATGTTGGGAAGCATAGCGTCAAGGCCGGATTCGACTATCGCCGCATTGCCGCGGCGGGGTATGACCTGGATGGCGGCGACGGTCAGTTAGCCTTCACTTTCAACGGCCAATTTACCGGAAATGAATTTGCCGATCTTCTCACCGGCGCTCCTTACGCGGGCGACGGTTACCGTGCGCAAAAGCTGAACGACTTCGCGACCTATTTGGGCGCATATGTTCAGGACGATATTCGCTTATCCCGAAAGCTGACCGTTAACGCCGGCATACGCTTCGAGCGCGAACTTGGGCTGCAGGAAGCGAACAATGGACTGATTACGAACTTCGCCACACAAGACGCGAACCCCCTGGCCGCGAATGTTCCGAGCCTCGCCCCGAAAGGCTACGTCCAATTCGCCGGTCAGAGTGGGGCCAATACGAACGTTGGGCATTTCGCTCCTTTCAAGTTTGGACCGCGCGCCGGCTTCGCTTACCAGTGGGATTCCAAGACCACGATTCGCGGTGGATACGGCATCTTCTATGCTCCTCAGTTCGCGATCGGCTCGCCGATTTCGCCTCCCGGCTACACTTCCGAAACCAGCTACATCGCCACGAACGATGGATACAAAACACCGGCGGGTTCGCTCAGCAATCCGTTCCCGAGCGGCTTAACGCTGCCGTTGGGTAACTCGCTTGGCAAGCTAACCGCAATTGGCCAGAGCTTCTCGCTGGTCGATCCGAACGCCCGTTCGCCGCGCGTTCAGCAGTTTTCCTTCGACATTCAGCGTGAACTGCCGATGGGAATCGCGCTCGAAGTGGGCTACGTGGGTAGCCGTTCAATCAACCTGGGGCTGAATGCTCCCTCGTTGAACATCAACGCTCTGAATCCCAGCTTGCTGAGCACCCCGGGGTTGACGAATTCCGTCGCGAATCCGTTTTACCAGAACGGCGGGACGGGCATTATCGGCACCGCTACGGTCGGTCAGTATCAACTGCTTTTGCCATATCCGACTTACGGAGCGATTAACCTGAGTTACACGAATTACAACCACGCCCAATACGATTCGCTGATCTTCAAAGCCCAGAAGCGTTTCAGCAAGGGGCTAACGTTCCTGAGTGCATTCACTTACTCACGGAACCTGGATGCAAGCGGCGGCGGCGCCGGCAATACGCTGAACTCCGGAGCCAAGGGACCGCAGAACCCGTATAACACCGCAGCGGAGTACGGGCTATCGAACATTAATACTCCGGTTAACTGGGTAAGCTCATTTACTTATGAGCTTCCGTTCGGTAAGGGACGGCAGTTTCTGAGCGGCGCGAACCGCGCTGTCGACTACGTCTTCGGCGGATGGGCTGCCAATTCGGTTTACACGATGAGGACCGGTTTCCCGCTCCAAATTTCGCAATCGACAAACAACAATTCCATCTTCGGGTATGCCGCACAGCGTCCCAACGCCACCGGAATCGACCCTGCAACCAGCGGCAGCCTGGAAGACCGTTTAGGTAATTACATCAATCCCGCGGCCTTCTCTACCGCCGCCCGCGGAACGTTCGGAAATCTGGCCCGCGTGATCAATCTTCGCGGACCCGGCCTGGTGAATCTGGACGCTTCCGTGTTCAAGTCATTCGCGATTACCGAGCGTTTCAAGGGTCAATTCCGGGCGGAAGCCTTGAATGCCACCAATACGCCGCTGTTCTACGGACCGAATGTATCCTTCGGTAGCGGTAGCTTCGGCAAGATCACAACGCAGGCGAATTTCTCGCGACAACTCCAGCTGGCGCTGAGATTTTCCTTTTAACCACTATGCGAACGGATAGGTTACAATTTACGGAGACGCCCTTGTCGCCGCCGGATTCCCGTCCTATCCGTTCGATTCCGCAGTTTGAGTTTTCCAACCCAACTATCACCCCAGTACACGGAGCCACTGAATGAACGACATCCTCAATGCAGACCAAACCAGCGACCTCTTGAAACGCGGTTTCAGCCGCCGCTCACTTGCCCGCTTTGCCTCCCTCATCACCGCCGGAGCCGCCCTCCCGTTCTATAACGAAAGCGCATTGGCTCAGCTTTCCATGGTGAAGAACATGCCGGCGGATGCCGTCAAGATCAATGCCAACGAGAACCCGCTTGGCCCGTGCCCCGAAGCTGCCGAGGCGATTTACAACATCGTCAAGAAGGGCGGGCGGTACATGTATGAGAACACCTTCTCCATGCGCGACACTCTCGCTGCGATCGAAGGCGTGAAGCCGGAATACGTCATTCCTTACGCCGGTTCAAGCGAGCCGCTGCACACCACCACCATGGCGTTTACCTCCCCGACCAAGAGTTTGGTGGTCGCCGACCCTGGCTATGAAGCGGCGCCCCGTGCCGCCAAGTTCGTCGGTGCGCAGGTCCATATGGTGCCGTTGACCAAAGACTACGCTCACGACGTTAAGGCGATGGTTGCCGCCGACGAAAACGCCGGTATCATATATATCTGCAATCCGAACAACCCGACCGGCACGCTGACCAAGCGCTCCGATATCGAATGGGCGCTCGAAAACAAGCCGAAGGGATCTATTCTTCTGCTTGACGAAGCCTACCTGCACTTCTCCGACGCGACACCCGGATCCGATCTGGTTGCGAAGGACAAGGACATCATTATCCTCCGCACGTTCTCGAAACTGTTCGGCATGGCCGGTCTCCGCGCTGGTGCGGCAATCGGAAGGCCTGACTTGCTCGACAAGATGAAGGCATACTCCGCCGGTGCGCTGCCGATCACCGGTATGGTGGGCGCGGAAACTTCGCTCAAGGTGAAGACCTTGGTTCCGAACCGCAAGCGCGATATGCGCAACATTCGTCAGGACACCTTCGATTTCCTCGCAAAGAACGGCTATTCCTTCATTCCGTCCGATTCGAACTGCTTCATGCTCGATACGAAGCGCCCGGCCAAGGAATACATGGCCGCAATGGAGAAGGAGAACGTTTATGTCGGCCGTCCCTGGAAGGTATGGCCCACTTACAGCCGTATCACCGTGGGTACAGCGGACGAAATGAAGAAATTCCAGGCCGCGACCAAGAAAGTCCTCGGCTAACAGGTTCTCTCAATGTTGAGAAAGCGCCT
>CAXSIG010000104.1:4320-11219 GCA_964237255.1 uncultured Bryobacteraceae bacterium | reverse complement strand
GTGAGATTACGGAGAAGCAGGTCGAGGAAATTGCCAAGATCAAGCTGCCGGATCTAAACACGCACTCGCTCGAAAGTGCCGTGGCGTCGGTGAAGGGTACGGCCCGCAGCATGGGCGTTACTGTCGTTTAGTTTTCTCGCAATTGTAAACTCGATACGAGTTTAAATCCAATGTTGCGATCCGCGTTTCTCCTTCCTCTCCTATCGATAGGTTTGAGGGCGGCGCTCCCGCAAGATGCTTTGATGATTAGCAGTCTTGCTACTGGGCCTTCAGGAGAGATCTACGCGGCGGGAAAGACCGTGAATAACACCGGTTTCATATCCCGGCTTCCGGATGGCTTCGTATACCAAACCGACTCGCCCGTCAGCGCCCTGGCAATTTGTTCCGACGGAAGCATTCTAGCCTCTGGTGTGTCGTTCGCCATCTCCGGCTATCCCCAGACGGGGCTGCGCCCATTTCTTATTAAGCTGGATCCGAACGGCAAGCTTAAATCTAGCCGGTTACTGGACGCCTTTGTAGCAGACATCCGCCGCATTGCAGTGAATGCATCGGGCGAATCGGTGATCAGCGGCGGGCTCTTCAGTCCGATGCTCGCTGGCACCTTCTCCACGACAGCAGGGGCCGTTACACTGGCCGGTATTTCGACATTTGGACACCTGATCAAAGTGGATGCGTCCGGGCAAATATCCTGGCCTCTATCCTCGGCTATGGCGGAGGGCCCGTCGCGCTCGATTCCACGGGAAACATTTACGTGGCCTCGACCTTAATGTACGGCAATCTAACTCCCTCTTCGGGCGCTCTGCAGCCGGACCACGTCACCTCCGCATGCGGGGGCACAAGTTATGTCGGGGTTCCTTGCTCCTATGGGTATGTGGCGAAAATTAGCGGCGATAAAACGAAGCTGCTCTACGCCACTTACCTAACCGGAGATTGGGGCTCCGCGCCGACATCCTTGTTCGTAGATAACGAAGACAACGCGGTCGTCTCAGGCACGACATCGTCTCATAATTTCCCCACCACGTCCGGCGCGTTCCAAACCGAAAATCGCGCGGTTGACGGACCCTCCCTGCAATACGGATTTATTGGCCCGCATCTTCCGATCATCCCTCCACCGACCACGGGCTTTATCTCGAAAATCAATCCCGATGGCACAGCCCTTGTCTGGTCCACCTACTTCGGCGGTTTCGGTATTGAGACTATCTCCGATGCGAACCCGGACACGGCCGGAAATATCGTGTTCCTGGGTTACACAGGCTCTCCGGATTTGCCTGGCGCCACGCCGTTGCCGCGCGGTTGTGGGCCCAGCTATCTTCGTCAGCGACCCTACATCGCAACGGTCGCACCCGACGGTTCTTCCGTGATTGGCGCCCGATACATCGAATCGCTTTCCATTAGCCTAATGCAATTCGCTTTAGTAGCCGACGGCTCCCCGGTTTTTGCCGTGGACAATAGCGTCGTCACTGTCCCATTGAGCGATAGCAACCCGCCCGCCTGCATCGTTGACTCTGCCGACATTGTTCTGCCGGACCGTGTCGCTCCCGGCCAACTCCTTACTGTTTTCTCTAGCTTCGAAAACACTAAGCCACCCGTTACCTTCAACGGCGTTCCCGGCGACATTCTATATTCCGGGCCGGACCAGATCAACGTGCGCGTCCCCGAAGCGCTCACCGGATCGACCGTCAACATTTCTGTCGCAGCCCTCGCCGGAGAAGTTAGCTGGCAATTCGGGGCAGTCGCGGTAGCTCCGTCGGCATTCTTGAGGGATGCGCCCGCATGCGTCGGCTCTAGTTATCCACTTGAGATTGTTGCGGTGGCGCTGAACGAGGACGGCTCTCTTAATTCTTGCGATCGACCCGCCGCTCCAGGATCGCTCGTAACTTTCTTTCTGAATGGCACCGGTAACTCCACTCCCGCCGTAACATCGACCGCTTTTGTCGTTTCGGCCAGTTCGGACCCGGGGTCTCCAGGCGTGATTCGCGTTCAGGTCCGACTCGGAATCCCTTCTCCTTATTCCTCTGCTTACGCGACCTTCAGTTTATCTGTCGATGGCCGTCCAGTGCGCGACAGTCTCCCGGTTCATATAGCGCTACTCAATCCATGATCCGCTGTCAAATGACTCCGAAGGAAAGCGGCGTCACCGTCGTTTAGTTTCTCGCCGTTGTAAACTCAGGCATGGGCACTGTTGCCGTTTTCACAGGGGCCGAGTTCGATCAACTTCCCTATGAGGAAGGCCGGAAGTGGGAGTTGGTCGAAGGGGATCTGATTCTTGTGCCCAGCGCTACGCCTGAACACCAAATTATCTCCCAACGCTTGGTGGTAGCATTTTACCTCTACCTTCAGGTTCACCCCGGAGCAGGTCTGAGCCTCCAAAACGTTGAGTTTGCGTTGGAACCGAACACAAGGGTACGTCCAGATGTTCTGTTCCTAAGTGCGGAGCAGAACGCAAAACTCGACCGGAAAAAAGTTCCTGTCCCATTCACTCCAGATCTTGCCGTTGAAATCATCTCCCCCAGCGAACGTCCGAGCGAAACGCGATTAAAGATGCTTGCTTATCTTCGATACGGCGCTCAGGAAGTTTGGCAAATCTATCCGGTTTCTCGTTCCGTTGTGATTCATCGTAACGAAGGAACCCGGACGATTACCTCCGGCGCTCTTACATCTCCGCTGCTTCCAGGATTCACTCTTAATATCGACTCTCTCTTCGACTAAGCTCACCGGTGCCGATTTCGACAAACTGCCCTACGAAGAAGGGCGGAAATGGCAGCTTGTCGAGGGGGAACTGATTCCAGTGCCAAGCGCATCTTTTCGACATCAACGAATCGTCGAACGACTGAGTTGGACTATCGGTAGCTATTTACGAATGAACCCCGGTATCGGTGAATCGGTTAACGATTTTGAGTTTGCATTGAACGCAGATACCCGGCTTCGCCCAGACGTTCTTTTTGTAAGATCCTCCCGCGTCGAAGAGATTGATCCGGACCGGGTACCCGCCCAAGGCGCTCCCGATCTTGCGGTCGAAGTAATCTCACCCAGCGAACGGCCACGCGACATAAACATGAAGTTGCTCGCTTATTTGCGTCTTGGAACAGAAGAAGTCTGGCAAGTGTTTCCGAACTCCCGACTAATCGTTGTTCATCGCGACGGTCGATCCCAAACTATAACCTCAGGTCCCCCCACTACACCACTCCTGCCCGGGTTCTCAATCGAAATCGAATCGCTCTTCCCTTAAGCGGCGTCCGGCATTTCAAACGCCCCGGAGCGCTTCCGAATCAGTCGCAGCACACTTTCTTCTTCGGGATGTAGCGAATCATGCGGGATGGGAGTCTTGTCTTCGTGCGGCTTGACGTACTGCGATAACGATCCATCCGCATAGGCCTCCAACACGGCCGGATGTACGTAATACTTCCGCGACGTCGCCGGACGATTTCCCAACCGCTTCGCCACACTCTTGATGGCCGCAAGGATATTCCGCTTCGTTTCCGTCTCGCTCGAAGCCGGACCGATTCGCGCCAACTCCCGTGCGCCTTCCATAGTTCCAACCCAAGTACGGAAATCCTTCGCCGTAAAATCCCCACCCGAAACTTCCTTCAGGTATGAATTGACGTCGTGCGACCCGATCGTATGTTGCTGCCCCGAGTGGTCAACAAACTGAAACAGCTCATCACCAGGTAAATCCTGACATTGCTTAACGATCTTCGCCAGCTGCTTGTTCTTGAACGTAAGGTCGTGATTCTGCGCACTTTTGCCCCGGAAGTGGAAGTGGATCGCGTCACCTTTAATATCCACATGCCCGTCATGCATCGTGGTCAACCCAAAGCTTTCGTTGTCCCGAGCATACTCGGTATTCCCCACGCGGATCGCGGTTTCCTCCAGGAGTTCTACGACCGCAGCCAGCACCTTCTCGCGAGGCAATCCCTGCTTGCGAAGATCCGCGCTCACCCGCTGCCGAATCAAAGGCAACGCCTTCCCAAACTCCGGCATCCGGTTGAATTTTGTATGATTACGAACCGCGGAGTACAACGCATGATAGCGATATTGTTTTCGCCCTTTCGCGTCAAATCCGATTGCCTGAAGATGTCCTCCCGAAGTGGGACAGATCCAAACACGTTGCCAAGCCGGTGGAATCACCATGGTGCGAATCCGCTCCAGGTGATCCGGATCTTCCAGCCGCGATCCATCCATGTCCACATACCGAAAGCTACCCCGATACGGCTCGCGCGTAAACCCTACTTTAGTCTCACGCACATAGCGTAGTCCCACAGCCTTCGCGCTCGCGACCGGGTCTTTCCCTGTCACCGCATTCTTTCGCCGTGTGCGTCTCGACTCAACCATGAGACAGCCTAGCGCACGTTTGATTCCACGCCTCGGATAAACTAAAGAGTTGTCCAGGACATCTCCCGCGCCAGTCATGAACTGGCCGCTGCTTTACATCGCCGTCGCAATTACCACTCTTGCGACATTGCTTCTGGAGTTGTCGCTTACCAGAATCTTCTCGGTAGTCTTCTATTATCATTTCGCTTTCCTCGCGATATCTATCGCGCTCTTCGGCCTCGGTGTAGGAGGCGTTTTCTCGTATGTAGCGGCAAAGCGCCCCGGCAATTTGTTCCAAAAACTCGGAATCATAAGCGCGGTCAATTGCGGCTGTGTATTGGTTGCTATTCTCACCGTTCTCGCTCAGCGAACCGAAATGACGAACATGGATCTGGCGCTCATCTATTTCACCAATGCGCTTCCGTTTTTTTGTTCGGGCATCATCGTCTCACTTGTAATCTCGGAGACGATTGAGCGAGTCAACAAGGTTTATTTTTTCGATCTTGCGGGAGCCGCCGGCGGCTGTCTGCTGCTAGTCCCTTTACTCGATAGCTTTGGCGGCCCGAA
This sequence comes from uncultured Bryobacteraceae bacterium, assembly GCA_964237255.1. Taxonomy (GTDB): domain Bacteria; phylum Acidobacteriota; class Terriglobia; order Bryobacterales; family Bryobacteraceae; genus JALYXI01. Next base: position 6,341 of record CAXSIG010000104.1, on the reverse strand, counting down.
TACCACCCTTACCGTGGCGGTCCTATTTGCCGCGGCGGCTGCAATCTGGTTTAATCTAGCCGGTTCGCGAATGGGCCGAGTGCTCAGCGTTACGCTTGGTCTGCTGCTCACGCTGCTCGTGGTCGTGAATCTCAAGCGAGGCTGGATCGATATCCGCTACGCCAAAGGGCAAAAGCTTCGGACAGAACAATTCGTCTGGTGGAACGAATTCTCGCGCATCGCATTAGCCGAAGAAGGCGGCATGGAACAGATGTTTATCGACGCCGACGCATCCACCGGCATCGCGAACTTCGATTTCGCCCATCTCACGCCGGACAACACCCGCGACTTGCTGCACCAAGGCGCTAGTCTGCCTTACAACATTCGCCCCGGCGCAAAAACGCTCATCATCGGGCCCGGCGGCGGATGGGACGTGTCGCGGGCTCTCGCCAGTGGCAGCCATGACGTAACAGGCGTCGAGATCAATCCGATCATCGCCACAACCATCATGCGCGAGAAATACCCCGATCTTTCGCGCCGCCTCTATTTCCGTCCCGATGTGCACATTGAGGTTGGCGACGGCCGATCCTTCATCCGCCGTTCACCCGACAAGTATCAAGTACTACAAGCAACATTGGTCGATACGTGGGCTTCCACAGCCGCCGGAGCCTTCGCTTTGTCCGAAAGCTATCTGTACACCACGGATTCCTTCCACGACTACCTGACCCACCTGACCGATGATGGAATGCTCACCATCACGCGCTGGGGTTTCGATCCGCCCCGCGAGTCTCTGCGGCTGATTTCCCTCGCCATCGCGGCACTCAAGGGTTTAGGTGAGACCGACCCGGCCAGTCACGTCATCGTCGGCCGGGAATGGCCGAATGAACTCAAGAAATTCGGCGCGCGCGACACGGTTCTGATTGCTAGAAGACCATTCTCTACCACCGACATCGCGTCCGCCAAAGAAGCAATCAAACAAGCGGGCATGCAGCCGATTTATCTTCCCGGCGAGCGCATCCCGAACCAGTTCACAGATCTTCTGCTCAGCCCGGATCCCACCGGTTATGAGCGCAACTACCAGTTCGATATCACGCCGGTAAACGACAATAAGCCGTTCTTCTTCTATACCGTGCAACCGCGCGACCTCCTAACTTTCCTGCAAGGCGCCACAGAAAAGAATGCCGATTTTAAGATCAACAAAGCCGTTCCGCTTCTGTTCGAGTTGTTGGCCATCAGCATTGCCGCCGTAGCCGTGATCCTCCTGCTACCACCTGTGATCCTAGGAACCGAACTGCCACGGGAGCGCTCCGTTAAAGTCTTTCTGCTGTACTTTCTCGCCATCGGAACCGGCTACATCCTCATCGAAGTGGCGCTTATTCAGAAATTCGTATTGTTCCTCGGACACCCTACCTATGCGTTAACGGTCGTGATCTTTTCTCTGCTGCTATCGAGCGGCTTGGGCAGTTTCTCAAGTAAGAAACTGCTTCGTGGAAATGACGCGAATCTTCTTACGCTTTTGGCAGCGGTTGCAGTTGTCGTCGCGCTTGTAGCGGTCGTGGTCACGTTTGCACTCACGCCATTGGTCGGCCTGCCGCTTGCCGTCAAAATCCCGCTTTCGATCCTACTGATTTTCCCCGCCGGATTCACCATGGGGATTCCCTTCCCCGCGGGTCTAGCGAAGCTGGAATCCTGGCACAAACCTGCGCTTCGTTGGGCGTGGTCGCTCAATGCCGCATCCAGCGTCCTTGGCTCCGTTGGCGCACTCATCTGCGCGATCTATTTAGGACTGGTTCAGACACTGCTGGTGGGAGGCGCGTTATACCTTTGCGCATTCGCGGTGTTCCGTACAGTTCGCAAATCCCCGACGTTTCCGGGCAGGCTTACACTTGAAAGGGAGGAGCGCGTCACTCCATGATTGCGCCGCAGATCGAAGAGCCTCACCTTAGTCAGCCGCCGCAGACCCACCCGGATATCCTTCGCCATGCCTTCCGCCTGATGTACATATCGCGGGCGGTGGACGATCGCGAAGTAATCCTCCAACG
>CAXSIG010000104.1:0-4310 GCA_964237255.1 uncultured Bryobacteraceae bacterium | reverse complement strand
TTTGCAGGTTGCCGCCGGCCTCGCAATTCGGCCGGGCTACGACTGGACCTATCCGTATTACCGAGACCGTGGTTTGGCACTCGCCCTTGGAGTCACGCCCCAAGACATGTTCCTCCAAGCCGTGGGCGCCGCATCCGACCCCGCATCCGGCGGACGCCAGATGCCCTGCCACTGGAGCGACCCGAAGCTCAATATCGTCACTTCGTCATCCCCTACAGGCAGCCAGTTTCTACAGGCAATTGGATGCGCCGAAGCGGGTTTATATCTTGAGCCAAAGTCGGACCGCGTCACACTAGTCAGTTCCGGCGAAGGCGCCACCAGCGAAGGCGAGTTTTGGGAAGCAATTAACGCAGCAACCTTGCGCCGCCTTCCCGTGATCTTTCTGATTCAGGACAACGGCTACGCCATTTCCGTCCCCGCGGATTACCAGACACCAGGCGGCAATATTTCCCGCCTACTGACCGGTTTTCCCAACCTGCACATCCGCGAAGTAGACGGCACCGACTTTCCCGCATCCTTTGCTGCAATGAACGAAGCCGTCGAGTATTGCCGGGCTGGGAACGGTCCTGCCGTAGTACACGGCCACTTAGTGCGCCTCTATTCCCACTCCTATTCCGACAGCGAAAAGGATTACAAGCTAGCCACAGAACGAGAGGACGAACTTTCGCGCGATCCGTTGGTGGGCTTCCGTAAAACTTTGCTTACCGAAGGCGTGCTGGACGAAGCCGCGCTGGATCGACTTACACGCGAAATCGACCTCGACATCCGTCATGCGGCCGACCAAGCGCTGCACGCTGAACCGCCATCGCCAGAGACAGCCCTTCACCACCTTTATAGCCCTCACCATCTCAATTTCGATTCCGAAGAACGTCCCGAAGGCGAGCCAAAGACCATGCTCGACATGATCAATGCCACGCTCGCCGAAGAGATGCGCCGCGACCCGAACGTCGTAGTATTCGGCGAAGACGTCGCCGATTGCTCCCGCGAAGAAAATCTTTGCGAAGTGAAGGGCAAAGGAGGGGTATTCAAAGTAACGGCAGGTCTGCAAACCGAGTTCGGCAGCCGCCGCTGCTTCAATGCTCCGATTGCGGAAGCCGCCATTGTTGGCCGTGCTACCGGAATGGCGACAGTCGGGATGAAGCCGGTCGTCGAGATCCAATTTTTTGACTACATCTGGCCCGCCATGATGCAGATTCGCGATGAAATGGCGAGCTTTCGATGGCGCTCGAATGGAGGCTTCTCCTGCCCCGTCGTGATGCGCGTCCCCATTGGCGGCTATCTTAATGGCGGATCAATCTATCACTCGCAATCCGGTGAATCGATTTTTACTCACATCCCCGGAATTCGCGTCGTGATGCCTTCGAATGCAACCGATGCCTGTGGCCTTCTCCGCACAGCGATCCGCGGCGATGACCCCGTTCTCTTCCTTGAGCACAAACGCCTGTACCGCGAGCCGTATAACCGGGCCCCGCATCCAGGCCGCGACTTTACCATTCCGCTCAGCAAAGCAAAGATCGTCAAGGAAGGCGATGCGCTTACACTGATTACATTCGGCGCGTTAGTGCAGAAATCCCTGATTGCCGTACAGCAGTTAGAGAAGAAATATCCCGACCACACGGTCGAAATCATAGACCTGCGCTCCCTATCGCCTTACGACTGGGAAGCGATTCGCACATCGGTCGAAAAGACGGCGCGCGTCCTTGTGGTCTACGAAGATAACCGTTCGTGGGGTTACGGCGCCGAGATCGCGGCCCGCATCACCGAAGAACTTTTCAGTTCGCTCGACGCTCCCGTTCGCCGGGTTGCGGCACTGGACACATGGGTCGGCTATCACCCGCAATTGGAAAACGCAATCCTTCCTCAGGTTGAGGATATTCTCCGCGAAGCCGAAAAATTAATCGCCTGGTAGATATCGGGATGGGCCAAATCGGCACATCGCTCAGCACAATACGCCTGTGACGACCAATCACATAAATCAATGTGCAAGTCCTTGTGTTTTGGCATGTAAAGCCAAAGGCGGCGAATCTGCTTTTACAAAAACGTGAGACTTACTCTTGTTTTATTCGCCCTTTTCACGGCTGCCATCGCGCAAGCCCAACTGGTGTCAGTTGGCGTCAAAGGAGGCGTTTCCACCCTGAATCCAACCAATGCGAACGATGAATCGAAGCGCTATTTAGTTGGGCCATCTGTAGAAGTTAGCCTTCCCGCAAACTTCGCAATTGAAGTTGACGCTCTTTATCAGCGCTTAGGAACAGACTACAGCTACTTGGCGCCTTTTGCCTTCTCCACCGGAGTAGTGCAGCCCGGTGCGATCCCGATTACTGGTTACCCTCTCACCCTGCGCCAACGAGGTAATAGCTGGGAGTTTCCGCTTCTGATGAAATATTATATTCGGCCTGTACACCACCTACGCCCTTTCTTCAGTGGAGGATTTAGCTTCCGCACCATTGGCCAGGAAAGCAGCGGTGTTCAGATTCTTACGTATTCCAATAACGCGACGCAAACAGTCCCCTTCAAAACAGAGTTGCGCACCAATCTCGCGGTAGGTGCGGTAGGGGTCGTCGGCCTTCGATACAAAGTGGGTCGCTTCTCTATTCTTCCCGAATTCCGCTATACGCGTTACGGAAGCGACGACCGCTTCGCTAACAAGAACAGCGCGAATTTTATACTCGGGATCAGCTTCTAACGTTGGCGTTGAAGCTTCATCTCAACGGACCGCTTGGGTGCGTTAGAGCCGTAAGTGGATTCCGTAACCTCCACCCACTCGCCGGATTCATTTACGTGCATGGTGTTCGAAACCTTTAGAGGTCCAGCGGTGTATCCCCAAGAAAAGCCACTGCTCTGAATCTTTTAGCTCAGTATCCAGGAATCGTCCATCGTTGAATGCTCGAAACCGGTAAGTGGAAGTGGCTTCGTCGTAAGCGATCACGGCCAGCGCTCCGAATACTCGCTGGCCTTCCGCGTTGCGCCCAGTTCCTTCCAGCAGTACCACCAACCCGTCTAATCGAAACTGGACATCCTCACTCTGAATAATCCGCATCGGCTCGCCGGGCCCGCGAGCGACCGACGCGCCGCCAGACCATTTGCCAACCAGGAACTCAAGCTTTTTCATAGCGGCACGCTGGGCAACTATATCCGGCTGCTGAGCGTGAACAGTAGCAATACAAGCGGACAAGAGTAGCAGAAGACGCATGGTCCAAGGTACATCAACAGCTAGTCTCAGTTCCCAGCATCGACAACGCACCGAAAGCCAACTGCTGCAGACCGGTCCTTCTCCGGTGCCATAAGGAGGTACTTACCGTGCTCGCTCAGCTTATAAGCTTGTGGAAAATACCAACGCGATCCTTGCGGTTGATAGTAACTGCCACCACGCAGGATTGCCGCGCGCGTGTGCTCGTCACGATACTCATCTGTCCACTGCCAAACGTTGCCGACTAAATCCATCACACCCGAAGCGCTCGTGCCCGCGGGGTGAGCCGTCACCGCATCCGGCCCACGCATGGTGCGACCTTTGTCGACTGCCGGAACGGCTTCGGGTTTCCACTCGCTCCCCCAAGGATAAGTGCGTCCATCCCCACCCTGGGCGGCCCATTGCCATTCCCACTCGTGAGGCAAACGCTTTCCTGCCCACTTGGCGTATGCTCGCGCATCTTCGATTGAAACGTTTGTAACGGGAACATCCGGTGAACCTGTGACTACGTGGCCACCGGCATGCGTCGCCATAACGAAGCGACCATATTCCCTGTTGGTAACTGGATATCGATCCATATAGAACGGCTTGATCTCCATACGATGCGCATGATGGCGTCGCGGCGAAGTCTCCCATGGGTACTGAACATCGACACCCTCGTCGTTGCTGCCTTCGATCTCAATACCGGATACACGAAAGTCGAACGAACCACCGGCGATTTTCACCATGCCTTCCGGTGAGCTGGTCGCTGGCTGCGTCGGCTCAATCGGAAGAAGAGTCTGCTTCAAGATCGGGGCCTCGTGCGGGTAGGACAGCAGCGGCTTTGTCGATAGGTTCAGCGAATCGCAAGTAGCCGCTTCAAGTATTGCTCCGTACCCGTGCGCCTCCATCGCGAACCCGAACGCACCAACGCTTGGCTGCATCTCTCCGCCACTCCACACGTTGCAGTAATGCATGCCGGATCTCGGCCGCAGTGCGATCTGCGGTCCATCGACGGCGTATTCATTGCGATTTACAAAAGTCCAAAGCGTCTTTCCGTTCGCCGGAAACTTACTCGCAAACACACCGTACTGCAGAGTCGGAATGTGGGGTTCCCACTCGTCGCTCACCAACAGGTCCG
>CAXSIG010000103.1:5884-11308 GCA_964237255.1 uncultured Bryobacteraceae bacterium | reverse complement strand
TTTCCCGCGTCGCCGTCGATAATCACAAGCACCTCTCCGTGCGCAAGGGCGACACGGTTGTCCTCTCGTCCCGTATTATTCCCGGCAATGAAAAGAACATCTTCCGGATGATTGACCATCTCTCCCGTCGCGGCGCTGACGTGATGTACGGCAGCATGAATCCGCCGCTGCACGTATCCGGTCACGGTAGTGTCGAAGAACTGCGCCTAGTGCTGAATCTCGTGCGCCCCAAGTATTTCATGCCAGTCCACGGCGAGTACCGCCAACTTACCAAGCATGCGCGCCTGGCAGACCACCTGCGGCACTCGGGGCTCAAAGAATCTTTCGTTCTAGAAACCGGCGACATCCTGGAGCTTGACTCGCAAGGCGCCCGCAAGAACGGCAAAGTGACCGTAGGCAAAGTCTGTATCGATTCCGGCGTGATCGACGAGGTGGTCGGCGACATGGTCATCCGCGATCGCCGCCATATTTCCGAAGACGGGATCGTGCTGGTCATCATCGCGATCGATAAATCTACCGGCCTGGTAGAAGCGCCCCCCGAAGTGGTCGCGAAAGGCTTTGCTTCGGACGACGGCTCCGAATTTATGAAGAACGCAAAATCCATCGTGGCCCGAACCCTCGAAAACTCATCCGCCGAGGAGAAAGGCGATTGGGGCGTAATGAAAGAAAAGGTACGCGGCGATCTGAAACGCTACATCTCGAAGCACACCCAGCGCCGGCCGCTCATCATGCCTGTCATTATGGAAATTTGATCCACGATTCACCACTTGTCGGCGTCACTCGTACAGAAATGTCCGGGATACTCCTCGTTCTAATCGCGCTTCAAACGGCAACACCGCAACGGACCTTTGATGTTGTTTCCGTAAAGCCCAGTAAATCTGACGCGGTCATGCAGGACATGCGCATCACCTTCCCTTCGCCCGGCCGGATCGAGGCGAGAAATATTACGCTCAGCGAAATCCTTCTGTCGATGTCCGGTTTCTCCGGGCGTGTCGAAGGTGGTCCGAAATGGGCGGCATCGGAACGCTTTGACATCGTTGCCAAGTCCGAAGAGGAGATTCCTAGAAACCAGGTTAATTCCACTTTCATGGCGATGCTCGCGGACCGCTTTCAATTAGTTGTTCACCACGAAAAAAAGGAGGAAACTGGGTTCACCTTGACCATCGGAAAAGGTGCGCCTCACATGACGCCCGCGAAGGACGGTGAAGAGACAGCGATTCGCGGTGGCGAAATACGCAACTCCGTTTTTCAAGCCGTATCGATGGCCACTCTGGCCGATTATCTTGGACAAATACTGCGGACACGGGTGATCGACGGCACTGGACTAAAAGGTAAATTCGACTTCTTAATTGAGCCCGATCCCCAAACTCCCGGGAACCGGGTCACATTCGCCGATTACCTTCGCGGCGGGATCGAACAACTCGGGTTTCGGCTCGAGCCAAAAAAAATCTTGAGAGATGTAACGATAATCGACCAAGTCGCACATCCTAGTTGGAACTAGAATGTTCACACAGAAACCCAGACTGCTGGTGAAGACCAAACCGCTTGCAGCGGGTCTCGCGTTCCAGGTTGGCAAAATTCCATTCAAGCTGGAACCGCTGACTCCGCCGTCTCCGCACGCTGCGGTTCTCGGCGCCGCTGCTCCCGCGCAGTGGCATCTGACCGACGCTCCCGATGGCTTGGACGAAGTCCACATCTGGGACTTGTGTCATAGCTTGCACGCTAATGGAATGGGTATGGCCGGCGCGCATGCCGTGGAAGCCGCCGAACCCGATCTCCAGCAGCAATGGATTTACGATCGTCCCGACCGCGTAGCCGCCAAAGCGTTTCAGGCCACCGCGTCCCCCGATGTATGCAAGCAGCCGGACGGCCCCGATTCCCGCTACCCAAGCCCCGCAAATTTCGACTGGCGCTGGTTCCAGGACCCCAACCATTCCGGGCTTGACGCGGCGCGCTCTCAAATCCAGAACCCCAAAAATCGCGTCAGCATCGCCCACCTGGATACCGGATATCGTAAGGGTCATTCGGTGCTCCCGCAATTCCTCGATACAGGAGCCCAGCGCAGCTTCGTCGAAGGTGATCCTGATCCGAACGACGCTTCCGATCCAGACAATGAGGGTTTCGGAAAGAACCCCGGCCACGGAACCGGAACTATCAGCATTCTGGCAGGGTCCCTTTTTAACGGCGATCCCTTCAAAGACCCCAGTGGTCTAGTTGGCGGGGCGCCTTTTGCCCGCGTCGTCCCCGTTCGCGTAGCCAATTCCGTCGTTTTGTTCACCACCAGTTCTGTCGCGCGCGGGATCGACTACGCGACACGAAATAATCTGGATGTCCTATCGATGAGCATGGGCGGCGTGCCCTCCCAAGCGTGGGCGGACATGGTGAACGCCGCTTACGAAGCGGGCCTCACGCTCGTGACGGCGGCAGGCAATAACTTCGGGCCGTTCAAGCTTCGTGTCCCGCGCTTCATCGTCTATCCCGCCCGATTCGGTCGAGTCATTGCCGCGTGTGGCGTGATGTCGGACGGCAAGCCTTACGCCGATTTTGCAGACCCCCGAAAGATGGGAGGATTGTACGGGCCTGACAGCAAGATGGACACCGCTATGGCTGCATATACGCCGAACACGGCGTGGGCGAAATATGCCTGTACCAACATCGTCGATTTCGATGGAGCCGGCACATCCGCGGCAACCCCGCAGGTAGCCGCAGCCGCCGCTTGCTGGCTGCAAAAGAACCTCGATGCCGTCCACAAACTTCCTCAACCTTGGATGCGAGTGGAAGCCGTTCGTCAAGCCCTCTTTAGTTCAGCCGATCCCAAGAATCGCGAGCATTTTGGCCGCGGAACGTTGCGAGCCAATAAGGCTATGGACCAAGTGCTCGCGGATCCGAGCATCTTAAAGAAGCAAGCGATCGATTCCGTCGGCGTCCCGATCCTCGGTCCCGTGCTCGGTGAGATCTTCGGGGCCGCCGCCGTTTCGTCAAGGCAAAGCATGCTCCACATTGAGGCCGCGCAGGTCCTGACCCGTAGCGCCGAACTGCAGCAGATCCTGGCGGACGCTAACCAGGACCCGGACCGGCCACAACACGACGTACCTCGCGATGTGATGAACCACTTCGTCCAAGCGATGGCCGAAGACCCGAATACATCGAAGACGCTCAAAGAAGCTTTAGGAGGAGCGCCGGTGAGCAAGACTCGGCCCGCAGTCTTCGCCGGCCCCGTGTCGGCGGAATCACCGGTCTTCCCTGAGCCCGTGACGCGAAAACTTCGCGTCTTCGCGTTTGACCCCGCTCTCGGCATGCGTGTGGATACGGAATCTCTTACCGAAACTACGCTTGAGGTGCCCTGGGAGCAGGACCTGCAGTTGGGCCCGGTCGGCGAGTATATCGAGGTAGTTGACGTCGATCCGGCCTCCGACTCCTGCTATGCACCCGTCGATCTGAATCATCCGCATATCCTCGCCGCGAACGGGCTCGATCCCGCGGAAGGCGTCCCGCAATTCCATCAGCAAATGGTTTACGCGATTGCGATGACCACCATCTCGCGCTTCGAAGACGCTCTGGGAAGAAAGGCCCTCTGGGCTCCGCGAATTGTGAAGGCGCATGACGGCCTGCACAGTCAATATGTTCAACGGCTGCGCATCTATCCTCATGCACTGCGCGAAGAAAATGCCTATTACAGCCCGCCCAAGAAGTCGTTGCTCTTCGGGTATTTTCAAGCGAACACGCAAAATGCGGGCGACAATCTCCCCGGCGGCTTGGTATTCAGTTGCTTATCGCACGACATCGTAGCCCATGAAACGACACACGCCCTCCTCGATGGACTTCACCGCTATTACCAGGAGCAGACCAATCCGGATATAGCCGCGTTTCATGAAGCTTTCGCCGGTATCGTCGCCATCTCCCGAAGCTTTGAGAAAAGCGCTCGCGAAGACTCGCGGCGATCTACGCTGCGATAACCTGCTGGCCGATTTGGCGCAACAGTTTGGACAAGCATCCAATGGCTCGCGAGCTCTACGCAGCGCATTAGGTGTGCCGCCGAAACCTACCGACTACGCGACCAACACGGAGGCGCACGCGCGCGGCGCTGTTTTGGTCGCGGCAATATTCCACGCGTTCCTCGAAATGTACGACGCGCGGGTCGCGGATCTGAAACGTCTCGCAACGGGCGGTACGGGTGTTCTATCTCCCGGAGACTTGCCCATCGATCTTGTCAACCGCATGGCGACCGAAGCGGCAGCCACGGCTTCCCATGTTCTGAGCACGTGCATTCGCGCCCTGGACTATTGCCCGCCTGTTGATCTCACATTCGGTGAGTACCTTCGCGCTCTTATTACCGCGGATATGGATCTGGAGCCGGAAGATAAGCTGAACTATCGCACGGCTTTCATCACCGGCTTTCGCGCCCGCGGAATCTTCCCCGATGGCGTGCGTACGTTGTCAGAACAAAACCTGCGATGGCAACAGCCGAACCTTCCGTTAGAGGGCGATAGGATCGCCGCCCTGCTCGGGTCTCTCGATCTGACTTGGAATCTTTCTACGGATCGGAAGCAGGCGTACTTGAGGAGTGAGGCCAACGGCGCCAAACTTTGGACTTGGCTGAAGCAAAACCTTACCGATGACGAGGCAAAGGCACTGGAGTCGGATCTAGGGATCTATATCCGAGCCGACGCTCATCTTCCAAAAGGGATTCGAACTGGAAAAGATGGAAGTCCTATTGTGGAAATTCATTCCGTGCGCCCGGCGCGCCGCATCGGAAGCCGTGGCCAAGCGCTTACCGATCTTGTCATTGAAGCCGTTCAGCGGTATGAGGTTCACGGAGTTACCCACCGCGGCGGCTGTACGCTCCTGATCGATTTACAGCGCGAGCGAATTCGTTACGCGATCCGGAAACAGGTAGGAAGCGAGGAGAGAATAGCGGCTCAGCAAAACTTTATGCGAGTTGCCGCCGAAAACGGGCAAGCGTACTTCGATTCACGGAAAAGCGCGGAACCGTTCGCGATGCTTCATCGGGGAGTGTAGGAAAGGAGATTGATTATGGCCGTGAAGAAAGCCCCCGCACCTGCTAAGAAAACGTCTCCTGCCGAAACAACCGGCAAACCCCGTCTTCGCGTCCGAATGTACCGCCAAGGGCTGGGAGACTGCTTCTTACTTTCCTTCTTCGCCGGACTGCGGGACCCGTTTCATTTGATGATCGATTGTGGAGTCGTGCTGGGCACAAGCGACCCCGGAACAATCATGACGAAGGTAGTGAATGACATCGTCACGGAAACGAAAGGTCATCTCAATTTGGTCGTTGCGACTCACGAGCACTGGGACCACGTTTCCGGCTACACACAGGTTCGCGACGTCTTCGATAAGCTAGCGGTCGACGATGTCTGGGTCGCCTGGACGGAGGATCCTTCCGACGCGCTAGCCACGAAATTG
>CAXSIG010000103.1:681-5853 GCA_964237255.1 uncultured Bryobacteraceae bacterium | reverse complement strand
CCGTCAGCGGCGCCGCCGAAACCAGTCAACACGTCGAGAGCCTAGTAAGCTTTTTCGGCGCGAAGACCGGGTCGACAGAAGACGCGCTGAACTACATCAAGAAACGCGCAGGCAAGAAGTTACGCTTCTGCGAACCGGGCGAGCCGCCCATTGAGTTGCCCGTGCTTCCCGGCGTCCGCTTCTTTGTTTTAGGCCCGCCGAAGGACGAGAAACTGATCAAGAAGTCAAACCCAGGAGCATCGGAAGCTTATGGATTAGACGCCAGTCCGGGAGGTTCTCAATCGTTCTTCATTTCGGCTCTCAAAAGCAACATGGCCGGGGCGGACGGTCCGTTCGACACGGCTTATGAAGTCCCTCTTGCCCGCTCACAACACGTCCCATTTTTTCGGACGCGCTACTACGGCAGATCGGAGGATGGCAGCCTTTATGACAAGGGAGCAACGGATGGCGGAGGTGAAATCGTTGGTGGGGACGTTCACGATCAATCGTGGCGCAGGATCGATTCCACCTGGATGGACGCATCGGAAACACTGGCCCTGCAGCTCGATTCCGCTACTAACAACACAAGCCTGGTGCTTGCTATCGAGCTGACCGCCACAGGCGAAGTGTTCCTTTTCCCCGGTGACGCGCAAGCGGGAAACTGGTTGAGTTGGCAAGACTTGAAGTGGGACACGAAGGATGACAAATCTGAAGAAAAGAAGACCGTAACCGGACCCGATCTTCTAGCCCGTACTCGCTTCTACAAAGTCGGTCACCACGGTAGCCACAATGCAACATTGAAGGCCAAGGGGTTAGAACTAATGGTCAACAATGCCCTGATTGCAATGATTCCGGTAGACCATGACATGGCCGTGAAGAAGCGTTGGGGCCTGATGCCTTTGCAGGATCTTGTAGACCGGCTAAAGGAAAAGACCCACGGCCGAGTGCTGCGCGTGGACGACGAAGTCAAAACCGCTGCGGACCTGGCCAAGTTAAAGCCGGCGAATGCAGACGACGCCGAATGGAAGGAATTCACGGATCGCGTGGGAGTCTCGGATCTCTATTACGACCTAACGTTTTGACGCGGTTGGCTCCCAAGCTTGCGGGCTTTCCCGCAAATTAGATACCCTAAAAAGTTCCGATGACAAACCGTACCTGGGGGGGGGATTACCTATTTCTTCTCACCAGCTTAATGCAAAAGGATTTCAAAATTCGCTACCGAAACATGTCCCTCGGCGTGCTTTGGTCCTTGTTGAACCCGATAGTCACCATGGTGGTGCTGACGTTCGTTTGGACGAAGCTATTTCCCAGCCCACAGAAGAACTTCCCCGTATTCGTACTCTGCGGAATCATCCCGTTTAACTTCTTCAGCTTTGCCTGGGCCGTCGGAACCAACTCGATCGTCGATGGAACATCCTTCGTCAAGCGCGTTGCCATCCCTCGTGAAGTTATCCCCATAGCCAGCGTTCTCAGCAACTTCCTTCATCTCATAATTCAAGTAGGATTGCTCCTGTTCATGGCTCTGCTTTTCGGGTTAGGAGTAAATATTCATTGGTTATGGCTGCCCATCCTGTGGGTATTGGAAATCATCCTAGTCTGCGGACTTACTCTAATTACATCCGCGCTAAATGTCTTTGTCCGCGATATCCGCTACATAGTCGAATCGTTCAATCAGGTGTTGTTCTGGTTAGTTCCCATCTTCTACGGCTTCGATTCCATTCCTACGCAATATCGCAAGATTGTGGATTACAATCCGCTTGCCTCGTTAGTGTTCGCTCTACGTGAGATCCTACTCAACAATCATTCGCCCGCCGGATCCTTGCTAACTAAGTTGGCGGTAGGATCAATAGTCACTCTCCTGGTAGGCCTAGCAGTCTTCCGCTCCGTTCGAAGCCGCTTTTATGATTACCTCTGACCCATGGCGCTGATCCAGTTTGAAAACGTTTGTAAGACCTTCAAGCAAGGCATGGGTTCCAAGGTGCTGATTCGCCATGTTCAGGACTTGGTGCAACGGCAGCACAAGAAGTTGTTTTATGCGCTTCGGGATGTCTCGTTTTCGGTGGAACCTGGTGAAAGCCTCGCGATCATGGGGCATAACGGGGCGGGGAAGAGTACGCTGCTTAGCCTGGTAGCTGCGTTGGCCAAACCCAATAGCGGTACGGTAACGGTGGATGGTAGAGTCGCCGCACTGCTTGAGTTGGGTTCCGGATTCCACGGAGATCTGTCCGGCGCCGAAAACCTGTGGCTCAATGCCGCGCTGCTCGGTTTGAGCCGTGCCCGCACTGCGGAACTGTTTGATTCCATCGTGGATTTTTCCGGTATCGGCGAATTCATCTTTGAACCGCTCCGCACGTATTCCACCGGTATGGTAATGAGACTCGCGTTCTCCATTGCCATTAACGTGGATCCGGATATCCTGATCATCGACGAAGTGCTCGCCGTCGGCGATACCGCGTTCTATTCGAAGTGCCTCGAAAAAATTATGGAGTTCCGTGACGCTGGCAAGACGTTGGTATTCGTCTCGCATTCCAGCGCGATGCTGCGCATGCTGTGCGATCGTGCTATCTGGCTAAGTCACGGTCAATTGATGGCGGATGGCAACATCGATGAGGTAGCGGCACTCTACGAAAGCGCCATGCAGCCAGCGGGAGCCTAGGTCTGGAGCGGGAAGTCGTCGTAGCCGTTCCCACGTTGGTAGCGGGCGAGGCGTTGCGGGAATGCCTTCGTTCATTGAGCGCGCAAGAGATGGAGAACTTCCGGATCGTTGTTGTAGACAACAGCGGCCGTAACTTAGTAAGGTCGAATGGCGACGCGGAACAAAGCGGCGCAACGGTCCTCGAAATGACCCGCAATGTGGGATTTGGCGAAGCGGTAAATCGAGCATGGGAAGCGTATCCGTCGCCATTGGTGGCTACGCTCAATGACGATGCTGTGGCGTCCCCCAAGTGGCTACGGTCTCTAGTTCAAGCGGCCGAGAGTTACCCGGATGCGGGCATGTTCGCGTCAAGGGTTGCGCTGTCCGGAACCGACTTATTGGACTCGGCGGGAATGCTGATCTGCGCCGATGGAAGCAGCAAGCAGCGCGGCCACCGGGAACCGGCGGCGTCGTTCGCGCAACCGGACGAAGCTCTGCTTCCCAGCGGTTCGGCCGCGCTGTATCGATCCGCCATGTTGGAAGATGCCGGCGCTTTCGACCCGAACTTCTTCCTTTATTGCGAAGATACCGATTTAGGTCTACGCGCCCAACAGACGGGCTGGACTTGCCGGTACGTTCCGGAGGCGCAAGTCACCCACCGCTATTCCCACTCCGCAGGCCGCGTTTCCGCGCTGAAAGCATATTACGTGGAGCGCAATCGGTTGTTCCTGGTGGTGAAGAATTTCCCGCTCGCGCTGTTGCTGGCCGCGCCTTTCGTTTCCGCTATCCGTTACCTCTGGCATGCCGTGTTTCTGCTTCAAGGCAAAGGCGCGGCAGCCCAGTTTGCGACCGAAAACGGCACCGGTTGGCAGCTGCCCTGGTTTGTCCTGAAGGCCCACTTGGCGCTGCTGATAAACTTGCCTCGCTTGCTCCGGCAAAGGCGTGCGATCGATTCGAGGACATTCCGCTCTCTTCTTTCACGATTCTCTATCTCACCCCGCCGCATGGCTGAATATTGATGGCGAATCTACTAACCGCTGCGGAATCGGGCGCGAACGCGATGGTCATCGTACCGGCGTTCAATGAGGAAGGCGCTATTGCGGGTGTTGTCGCGTCTGTTCATCGTGAGATGCCCGGAACTCCGGTCGTCGTGATCGACGACTGCTCGGTCGATGCAACCGTGCCGCGTGCTCAGGCGGCGGGCGCTTTCGTGTTGAGTGTCGCTCACCACCTGGGACTTGGTGGCTGCGTTCAAACCGGTTATAAATTGGCTTTCGAACTCGGCTACGAATACGTGATCCGTGTGGATGGCGATGGCCAACACGATGCACGTTATATCCCCGTAATTCTCGAAGCGCTACGGACGTCGGGGTGCGAAATGGTAATCGGCTCCCGCTTTCTCGAAAAAGAGGGCGGCGAGACCACAGCGGCCCGTTCCTTAGGGATCGTGTTCTTCCGCGCCGTGCTCCGTCCCATCCTCGGCAAACCGGTTCACGACCCCACCTCTGGTTTTGTCGGTGTGAACCGCCGCGCGCTGGCTGTATTCAGCCGGAGCTTTCCGTTGGAGTATCCGGAAATCGAGACGCTGGTCGTGCTACAGCGCCGCGCGTTTCGTTTTATGGAAG
This sequence comes from uncultured Bryobacteraceae bacterium, assembly GCA_964237255.1. Classification (GTDB taxonomy): domain Bacteria; phylum Acidobacteriota; class Terriglobia; order Bryobacterales; family Bryobacteraceae; genus JALYXI01. Next base: position 1,614 of record CAXSIG010000103.1, on the reverse strand, counting down.
TACCCTGCCGGATGCTTCCGCGGCTCACGGGACGCAGTTCCATCACGCCGATCCGGAGCGTGTATTACATTGTCCCCGTGCTCTTGGGCGTGCTGATCAATGTGCTGAAATACGAAGGGGGTCGCGCGAAGTTTCGCGCCCCACGAAACTAGGAAGTCTCTTTGGAGCGTCTCTTACACTGGACTACCGCCTTAAGCATTCTGCTGATTCTGCTGGTTTTGGGGTCTGTTCGCAGGGCACATATCCGGGTGGAGTATTCGGTTGCATGGCTGATCGCATCCGTGTCCCTGCTGGTGCTGTCGCTCAGCCCCAGCGCTTTGGAGCATGCGGCGACGTGGTTCGGCATTACTTACCCGCCGGTAGCGCTCCTGTTAATTGCGGGCGCGGTCTTCCTTCTGGTGTTCTTCCGGCTCTCCGTGATCATCTCGAAATTGAAAGACGATAATATCGCGCTTGCCCAGCGTCTGGCGATCGTGGAGTTTCGCCAGCAGAGCGGCAAAGGTCCACTTCAGTGAGCCGCGCGCAAACTAAAGATCGAAGTTCCCGGCCGACGATGGTCGGGAAACAGCCTTCCCACTCCACGCTGGAATGGCAAGCGCCGCTGTTTGCGATCGCTGCCCTCGCACTAGCAATCTGGGCTTACTCGCCAGCCTTGCGCGGTGAGTTTGTTTTTGACGATTTTCACTTGCCGGTAATGCAACAATCGGCGATCGCCGTTCCGCTATCGCATTTTCTCGGCCTTCGTCCCTTCGTGATGTTCACGTACTGGGCGAACCTCCATACGTCCGGCGTGGACCCGCTCTCCTATCATTTAGTCAACTTCATCTTCCACGTCGCGGCATCAGCTTTTCTATTCTTCATCGTCAAAAAGATTCTGCGACTCGCCTCGGTGTCCGAATCTGCCATTACCCCGATCAGCATTTTACTGGCGTC
>CAXSIG010000103.1:0-671 GCA_964237255.1 uncultured Bryobacteraceae bacterium | reverse complement strand
TTATATAGCGCAGCGTGCGGAAAGCATGGGCGCCCTGTTCTTCTTTGCCGCCTGGACGCTGTTCCTTTACCGCCGCACAGCCGTGGTTTCGTGGCGCGTCGCCGCGGGCGTCCTCATTCTGTATGGCGCCGCGATCGGCACCAAGGAGCACACGGTGGTGCTGCCGGCAGTTCTTCTCTTGACGGATCTGTTTTTCGCTGACGGACCCCGTGGCTTACAAGCGGTGCGCCGCAATTGGAGGCTGTACGTTCCGATAGTAGCCGGCGGACTGTTGGCGGCATTCCTGGTAATTGGCTATCTTCGTCGCGATACAGGCAGCATCGGGTTCAACTTGAAAGACTTTACCTGGTATCAATACTTCTTCACGGAGTGGCGGGCGTTCTACTTTTATCTAATATCGTTCCTGCTTCCTTTCTGGCAGAACATCGATCACGATTTTGGAATTTCTCATTCGCCGCTCGAGCACGGTGCGATTTTTGCGTTATTCGGAATCCTGGCGCTACTCGCGGCTGCTGTTTACTTTCGGCGTCGCTTTCCGCTGGCGTCCTTCGGCATCTTGTTTTTCTGCCTGGTACTGCTGCCCACAAGTTCCGTCATCCCGATCAAAGACGTGCTGGCGGACCGCCGCTTTTATCTCCCCATGGTCGGCTTGCTGTTCGTATCGGCTGAAT
>CAXSIG010000102.1:0-11336 GCA_964237255.1 uncultured Bryobacteraceae bacterium | reverse complement strand
GGGGATGCCCGATCAGGAAGCCCTGCAGCACGTCTCAGCCGAGCCGCTCGAGTTGGTCAGATTGCGAACGTCCCCCTTCTCCGCGGGAATCGTAAAGATCTCGCCACGCGCTTCCACTAAAACGCGCTTGCCGGTAGGCGATAGCGACAGATTGCTCATGCGCCCCGTGACATCTTCCCAACGCGGCATCATCCAAGGAAAGTCGCCCGTCGCGGCAATCGGCACGGTGTGTTCCTTGCCCGTCGCCGTATCCATTAGATGGATGTACCCGCCCTGCTCGAACACCACCGCGCCCGGCGTAGAGTCGAGCGATTTCACATCGAAGTCGGTAAACTTAGTCGCTTGCACCAGCTTCTTGGAGCGTGTGTCATAGCTCCACACGTTGGCTACGCCGTCCCGATCCGAAATGAAGTAAACCGAGTCCCCGATCCAGGCCGGGTCCATGTCCTTCGAATCGGTCCAAGGCGGTGAGACCAGGTCGAACGTCTTCAGGTCCACAATCCAGATCGGCCGGTTCTGCCCGCCTCGATAGTTGCGCCGCTCCTCATCCCAGGAGTTGTTCATCCGGTAAGCGATGCGCTTCCCATCGGGCGAAATCTTCCCTTGATACCCACGAGGCAGCGCGAGCGGTTCTTCCACCCCACCCTCCATCGGGACGGACCAGAATCGCGGAGCGGCGGTAGGAGCCGCAGTCGCGCGAGGTGATGCGAAGATGATGCGCTTCCCATCTGGCGTCCAGCCCTGCACCGTGTCGGAAGCCGGGTGCCAGGTCAGCCGCTTCGGCTCGCCACCGTTCGCGGGAACCAGATACACATCCGTGTTCCCGGCGAACTCGCCGCTAAAAGCCACCCACTGTCCGTCGGGCGACAGATGCGGGTTGCCAGTCTGGCCCTGAAAGCTGGTAAGACGCTTGGCCGAACCGCCCGCGCGATCCACAATCCAAATGTTGTTCGCGTACGCGAACGCAATCTGCTTTGCGCTTACGGTAGGTGTTCGGAGAAGGCGAGTAGAAGGACTATCGGCCGCGTGAGCAAGCGAGGCCAAAACAAGTAACGCAAACGAAAAGCGCATGGAGATGCGCTCAGTGTACCTATTTTCGAAGCTGAACGATCTCGACGGACTCCACCATCCGAACCGAGCGAGCCTGCTTCTTATCGCTCGGCACAATCAGCCGCAACGGTCCCTGTTCTCCCGCCATCGCTTCACCATCGCGCTTGTCGGCGACATATACCGCTAAGTTGCCGAAATTTGGATCAAGTTCCCCAGCGGAGAAAACCACCGTGTACCCATCGTGTGCTTTCGCGTAAACGTAGGTGGAGAGCGCTTTACCTTTCATTTTGTCGACGGCGGGGAAGCCGGACGTCTTGAGGATTTCAACAAGTGGAACAGCCTCGTACGAATGTTTGTTGCCCTTCTCATCCGGCATGGCGACCGTCTGATGCGGCATGGCCGCCAAGTCGGCAGGCTTCAGAGTAATCTCTTGCGCGAACGCCGCGACACAGAAGGCAAGCAGAAAAAAGAATCGCACCGTGTGACTAGTTTACAAGACGATTTATAAAACGCGCTGTCCTGTGGATCGCGTATCGTAACCCGCTCGCGCTTGCAGTTCCCGCCGGAGCGGCTTATACGTCAACGCTTCGAACACGTTCTGTACGCGCGGCAATTCGAACACGTCTTTGCGGATCACCAGATCGTAGCGCTCGGTAACCAGAGGAAGAAAGTGCAACCCGAACGCGCGAGCGGCAGCGGAACAAGCGACACAAGCGTCAGACCCACCGGAGTGAACCTGCCAAGCCGCTGCCAGATGACCAGCAGCAGTCCGGCCGTAACCCCAAACGGATCGACCACTAATTCCGCACTGTTTCAGATGTTCATCCAGCACCGCCCTGCTACCCGACCCTGGTTCCCGATTCACAATCAGCACATCTTCGCGCGCCAGATCGGCCACGCACCGGATGCCCTTCGGATTCCCCGCCGCTGTAACAATTCCCTCCTCCCAATCCGCGAACGTCACCACCGCTACCGAATCCTTCGGGAAAATCCGCTTCACCTCGGCCAGGTTGTCGCGAAGATGCGTTCCGGCAATTTGCACTTCCCCGGACTTCAGCAGCAGCAACGCCTGCTTACTGTTCCGGTGCGTCAACGATACCGTCGTGTGACCCGCCAAAATCGAAAGCCCCGGATCGCAACCCGCCAGAACCACAGCATCGCCCTTGAGCGACGCCTCCGGCATAGGAAGGTAGCTGCCAAGCGCAGCCGGCATACGAACACGCGGAAGCGCTTTCTTACCCGGCAAAGCAAAAAGGTCCTCCACAGATAACCCCATGGCCCGTGCCATTCTCAACGCCACCGCGGTATTCGGTATAAATGCGCCGGATTCCATCGCATGAATTGTCTGCCGGCTCACACCCGCCGCCTTTCCCAACTCGACAGCCGACATTCCGCTGGCCTTCCGGCGCCGGCCGAGATGCGTTTCGATATCCGCCATTTGTTATAGAGTAGTTCCTAAAGAAAGGGTCATCTTGTTTACATTCAATAAATCCGTTTTCCCCGTCCTTGCGCTGGCATTCTCTGCAAGCGTTGTCATCGCCCAGGAAACTCGCGGAACCATCTTGGGCCGCGTTACCGATGCTAGCGGCGCCGTGCTCGCCAATGCAAAAGTCGAAGTGGTGAATCAGGCCATGGGTACGCGCGTCGAGCTGACTACCAGTACGGGCGGCTTCTACACCGCTCCTTTACTACTGCCGGGAGCCTATAAAATCACGGTGGGCGCCTCTGGATTTAAGACCTACGTTCGGAGCGATGTACCGGTGCAGGTTGCGGATCGCCTGGAAGTAAACGTCTCTCTCGAAGTCGGCGACGCGCAGCAAAGCGTCAGTGTATCCGGCGTCCCTGAACTCTTATCTACGGAATCGGCATCGCTCAGCAACACCGTTTCGTCCAAACAGATACAGGATCTGCCGCTCGCTTACGGCAATCCGTTCGCGCTTATCGGAGTCACCAGCGGTGCTTCGTTCACCGGCAATCCGAAATTGAATCGACCCTTCGAGCCCACCCATATTGTCGGCTTCGCCATTGATGGAACGCGCGGCAACCGGAGCGACGTTACGCTGGACGGCGCGCCCGCTACCGCTACCGCGAACGCAAACGAAGTCATCGCGTCCTATGTCCCCATCACGGACATGCTGACAGAATTCCGCGTCCAGACCGCCACCTTCGATGCCGCGGTCGGCAACACCGAAGGCGGCGTAACCAATCTCAGCATCCGTTCCGGCACAAACGATTTTCACGGGACGGCGTATTACTCCATGACTCGTAAGAGCCTATGGGCCAACGATTTCTACAACAACCAGCTTGGCCGCGACCGTGGCGACTACCGGTTCAATCGACCCGGTTTCACTGTTGGTGGCCCAGTCTGGATTCCGAAAGTTTATAACGGCCGCAACAAAACTTTCTTTCAGTTTGGCTTCGAGAACATCCACGATTCCCGTCCGCGTTATGACGCCACCACGCCCCAAGTACCGACCCCGGCTTTCAAACGAGGCGACTTTTCGTCCCTCCTGGCGCTTGGGTCGCAGTACCAGATCTATAACCCGTACACCCGGCGCTTGGTGAATGGGCAGTACCAGGAAGATCCTTTCCCGGGCAACATCATTCCGTCCAACCTGTTCAACCCGGTAGGCAAGTCGATCCTGGATAATTACTACGCGAATCCTACCTCACCCGGCGGACCGGACGGACAGAATAACCTTCTCATCCCAACACTGCCGGAGCGCGCCAAGTATTACAACGAAACCATCCGTATCGATCAGAACATCGGAGAGCGGCAGCGGCTCTACGGACGCTACAGCACGTACATCCGGAACAGCACCTATAACGATTATTTCGGTACCGCCGCCACGGGTAGTTACTTCCTGTTCGATTCCTACAACGGCGTTCTCGACGACACCATCGTAATCAGTCCAACGCTCGTTCTTGACGTTCGATATGGTTACAACCGGTTCATCCGAGGCAATGACGCGCCACCTTCCAGCCGCGGCTTTGACCTGACACAACTCGGTCTGCCCGCCTCGTATAACGCGCTGATCCCTTCCGATATTCGTCGTTTCCCGCGTATCGATCTATCCGGTTATATCGGCACCGGATTTACAGGTGAATATCGGCCGGTGGATACTCACTCCTTCACCGCGACGGCCACGAAATCGCATGGGGCGCATTCCCTGCGCGGCGGTCTCGATTTCCGTTCCTACCGCGAGAACGATACCTTCTTCAGTAATGACCAAACCGGGCGCTTCATCTTCGACGCTACCTATACGCGCGGCCCGCTTAGTAACTCCCCGACCGCGCCAAGTAATCTTGGCCAGTCCGTAGCGGCTTTGTTACTCGGGTTGCCAACCAGTTCCAGCTATGTAAGTAAGGCGGCAAGTTATGCGGAGCAATCCCTAACTTGGGGTTTATACTTCCAGGACGATTGGAAAGTGTCGTCCAAGTTGACGCTAAACCTGGGACTGCGTTGGGAATTCGAGTCTCCCCTCACCGAACGCTACAACCGTAGCGTCCTGACGTTCGATCCGAACTATGTACCTCCGTTTGCCGCCGCCGCTCAAGCCGCTTCCGGAAACACAATCGCCGTGAAGGGCGGACTGACATTCGCGGGGGTCAACGGCAATCCAACAGGTTTGTATCACACACCAAAAAACAATCTGCTGCCACGCTTCGGATTCGCCTACGCTCTTAATAACAGGACTGCGGTTCGCGGCGGCTTCGGAATCTATCAAGGCTTTCTCGGCGAGCGCCGCGGCGATGTCATCCAGACCGGATTTAGTCAGCAAACTCCATACACTCCGTTCGCGCCCGACGGCGTCACCATTCTGAACACTCTCTCCAACCCCTTTCCAAACGGAATTCTCTCCGCCCCGGGTAGTTCGCTCGGCGGTCTGACTGGATTAGGTCAAACGCTTACGTTCTTCAACCAAAACCCCAACGTTTCGAAAGCCTATCGATGGCAGTTCGACATCCAACGCCAGCTCTTCGGCACCGTTTTGGAATTGGCGTATGTCGGCAATAAAGGCGTGGATATTGAGATCACGCGAAACATCAACGCTGTTCCGGATCAGTACCTCAGTACGCTGAACAGCCGCGACAACGCACAGAACACGTATCTCACCGCCGCCGTTCCCAACCCGTTCTATAACTTGTTGCCCGCGGCATCCGGCGCGCCCTCCAGCTTCACGGGAACCACCATCTCCCGCCAGCAACTGCTTCGCCCCTACCCGCAGTTCGGCGATATCAATACCACCAGCAATGAAGGTTATTCCTGGTACCACTCGCTACAACTCCACGCCGAAAAGCGCTTCGGTAAAGGCGTCTCGCTTATCGGCAGCTACACCTACAGCAAGTTCATGGCAGCCATGGATCTGTTGAACGCAGGCGATGCGCGACCCACCCGCATGATCTCCGATCAGGACGTGCCGCATCGCTTCGCCAGCACATTCATTTACCAGCTGCCGCTGGGTCAACGATGGTTCGCGAAGGGCTGGGAAGTCACCGGCTTCTATAGCTTCCAAAGCGGCTTTCCGCTGAGCTTCGGCAGCGATTACTTCCTGAACAATGGGGACATCGGGCTAGATATTGGCGATCGCACCTTAGGACGGTATTTCAACACCGGCGCATTCGTCACTTCATCCGCGCTACAGCCGACCAGCCACTTGCGCGTAAGCCCGCTCCGTTTCGGCACCATCCGCGGACCGCGCACCAACAATATAGATTTATCGATTCTGAAGGACACTACATTGTTCGAAAAGTATCGGCTCCGCTTCAGCGCACAAGCGTTGAACGCATTCAACCATGCGCTGCTCGCGGCTCCAAACACCACGCCCTCGAACGCGCTGTTCGGAAGCGTGACGGGTTCCACACAGGCGAATTACCCCCGCAACATCCAACTTGAGCTAAAGCTGTTCTTCTAAAACTACTTGGCGATGGGGTACCCCTGCCATAGGTACTCCAACGCTTCTGGTAATGTTTGCTGTTTCACCGCGCGATCCGTGTGACCGGCGTTCCGCGCGAAGACAAACTGGTAGTGATATTTCTTCGCCGCCAGCACCTTCGCCATATTCTCATTGGCCAGTACCCAATCGTGATAGCCATCGCGGGAATTTAAATTATCGCGGTCGCCCACTTCCATCCAAAGACGGATCGGCTTCCTGGAAGTCTTCGGAATCAGCGACTCGTGAAACTCCCACGCACCATGCGGGAGCTTTGGATCCAGCGGCCATTGTTGATTTACGTAAGTGCCGGAGTAAGTTAGCACTCGGGTGTACCACTTCGGGTGATACCAAGCCATGATCAGCGCGCAGGATCCACCGGAACTGCCGCCCATGGTTGCCCGGCCCTTCGCCTTCTTAGTGAGTTTGACACTATAGTTTTTCTCCACCAGCGGAAGCACTTCGGCTTGGACGAATTCCGCATACTTACTGGACATGGTGTCGTACTCCAGACCACGTTCGCTGCCTTGCGCATCGCCGCTGCCATTGCTGATCGAAATCGCAATCATTACAGGCACACGCTTCTGGGCGATCAAATTGTCAAGCGCCGTGAAAAGCGCCGGATCGGGTCCATCGGCTCCGACGATAAAAGGCGCTGCTTTGCCCGGTACATACTGCTTCGGCACGTAAACCGTAACCTTGCGGGAATAAGGGGCAGGGTGACTGTTCACCAACAACACGCCGGGATGGTCCGGATCGGGACGGCTGAATGTGCCAGCCTCACGTGCAATGCCCGGATAAAACTTACTATCCTTCGATTCCATGGTGAACGTGGAAACAGTTCCCTTCGGCACGTCGTCCTTAACGGTCATCTCCGGCGCAGGGTTGTGTGTCGGACCCAGAATGAAATTGCCATCCGCTTTTGCCGGTGCATTCTCACCATCCGGAAGAGTTTTTGCCGCTACATATCCGGGTGTATCGGGCAATCGCGTCGGTGCTGGTGCACGTTGAGGTCGCGGTGGCGGTGCTGGCGCAACCGGTTTAGGTATGGGAGTCTGTCCGAATGCAAACAAACTTGCGAAGATCACAATAGGAAAAAAGCGGAGCATTTCTGGACTCCAAATATATCAACCTTGGAATCAACCCGCCGGAACCGAGCCCTTCAACGCACTTGCACGGAAGAGATCCGATTGTTCCAGGTATGTCCGCCACGGAAGCGGGTGTTTCGAAGATCGCCGATACTGTCACCGAATACCTGGCTGCCTCCCGAGAACCCACGGTCGTTGAAAACTCGAATACGCGCGCCGCCGAATAATTGGATGGAAGAGATGTTATCCCCGAAGTTGCCAGGCAGCGCATCCAGACGGTCGCCACGGCGTACGCAAAAACGATTTCCCCGGAATCCGGGTTCCGTAAACAGGCAAGCGCCCGCGCGCGGGAACGGCCGATTATTCCACTCCGGACGCCAATCCCGGTTCGAGTTGTCGTACATCCAAGGATCGCGCTGTGGCTGACTCATACCGACAGTAGCGACGCACGTAAACAGGGCAATACTTAGTAAAAAGCGTTTCATTCGTCCTCCACTCCCACCTGTGCAAACTACTAACCATTCGGTTTCCGCTCCACTACAATCGGTAGGGGGAGGAAACGTATACAGAGGATTTCCCCCATCGCCGCACTACGGAAAACCCGGCGCGGCTCAATGATTTCGCATACTCTCCGGTTAGCTTGTAATCCGAAATAATCGCGGTTCCACCCGGCTTCAATACGCGAGCGATTTTACTGAGTGCCAGATCACGCGTCGGCCGCTGGTAGATATCGTGCAGGCAAAGGTTGGAAACCACCACATCGAACTTATCTTGCGGAAAGGTCATCTGCTGCGCGGGAACGCTCACAAGAGTGGCCAAGGAAATCTATTCTAGCTGTGATTACTTTCCACCGAACAAGGTCAGCCAATGATCGTCGGGGTCGGTGAACGTCGCGGCCCACATGCCGGGCATTACCTCGTGAGGTTCCGCGACGAAATTGCATCCCTTCGCTCCGAACTGCGACCGGGCCTCCGCCACGCTTGCTACTGGAAACACCACCTCCACCGCGCCCGTCAGCGACAGGTGCGGAGCTTTCGAAAGGCCTTGGTTCAAGACAAGCGTTAGGTCGCCGGCGCGAAACAGCGTCACATCGCTCGGCTTGCCCATTATTGTTAGACCCAACGTCTCGCTATGAAATTTTGCCGAGCGAGCGGGATCGGTAATTCCCAGGACGATCATAGTGATTTTCATTTCCGGTGTGGCAGGCGTCATGGTGCGAGTGTAGCGAGTCACTCTTGGAACCTCAGCACAAGTGGCCCTAAAAATGTTTCAGCCCAGCCCATGAGCGAACACCTGACACACTACACCACCGACCACGATGAGATTCAAGAATGGGCGGAAGCCCGCAAAGCGCGTCCCGCGCAAGTCAAGAGTACGGAGACCGGCGAAGATGAAGTCGGAATCATCCGCCTCGATTTCGTAGGTTCTGAAAGTTTGGAAGATATCGAATGGGAAGCCTGGTTTGAAAAGTTCGATGAGAGCGGCTTGGCTCTGATTTACCAAGAGCACACCGCCGAAGGTCAGCTCAGTAACTTTAATAAGTTGATCAAGGCCAACCCCGAAGAAGCAAAGAAGCACGGCTCCAAAGCGCAGGCCGCTACGAAGAAATCTCCTACCAAGAAGGCGGTAAAGAAAGCACCGGTGAAGACGACGGCCGTTAAGAAGTCCGCGCCGACGAAGTCAGCACCGAAAAAAGCCGCACCCAAAAAGTCCGCTCCTAAGAAAGCCGCTCCCAAGAAAGCGGCGGTCAAGAAATCCGCCGTGAAGAAAGCTGTCGCCAAGAACGCGGTCAAAAAAGCGGCGCCCAAGAAAGCCGTAAAGAAGGCAGTAAAGAAGACGGCGACGAAGAAATCGCGCCGCTAGAATACTTGCTGTTCGCCCATAGCCAAGCTCCCGGCCCCAAAACCGGGAGCCATGCGTAAATGGGATGTGCGAGTCGTCCATACCGTCCCAGCGCTATTTTCAAGCACGGGTGGCGGTATCTTGGGCGGGGCTGAGCGCTACGCTTATGAACTGGCGCGTCACATGGCGAATGCGATCCCTACCTCGCTTGTGAGCTTCGGCGACCAGGACCTTCAAACCTCCGACGGCAATCTTCAGATCCGCATCTTTGGCAATCCCGTTCACGTGCGCGGATTACAATCAAACCCCTTTTCTTTCAACGCTCTATCGTATTTGCGCCATTCCGACGTGATACATTGCCATCAGCGGCACATTATTATGTCGAGCGCCGCGGCCGCACTCGCCCGCATCACGGGAAAGTCAGTGTTCGTTAGCGATCTTGGCGGCGGAGGTTGGGATATTTCTCGATACGTTTCCACGGAAAACTGGTACCACGGGCACCTTCATATTAGCGAGTACAGCCGCGCCGTGTCTAAGCAAAAGGAGTCGCCCCGCGCCCATGTAATCTTAGGTGGTGTCGACACGGATCGCTTCTCGCCGGACCCTGCTGTGGCCAACAACGGGCACATTCTATTTGTCGGTCGTATCCTTCCTCATAAAGGCGTGAACGACTTAGTCGACGCGCTTCCCGAAGGCATGACTCTCGATGTTGCGGGTCAAGCGTACCACCCCGAATTTTTCCGCGAGTTGCAGCGCCGCAGCCAGCGGAAAGACGTTCGTTACCACCACGGCTTCACCGACACGGATCTCGTCGCGGCCTATCGCTCCGCACTTTGTATTGTTCTCCCGAGCGTGTATCGCACCCTATATGGAGACCACACATTGATCCCGGAACTCCTCGGCCAGACACTGCTCGAAGGGATGGCGTGCGGAACTCCCGCCATTTGTACCGATGTCGCCAGCATGCCCGAGATCGTGGAAGATGGCGTCACAGGTTTCGTGGTTCCTCCGAACGACCCTCGGGCGCTTCACGACAAAATCGTGTGGCTTCGCGACCATCCGCAAGCAGCGCGAAAAATGGGAGAAGCCGCGCGCAGCCGCGTGCTGAAACGCTTCACCTGGCCCGTGGTCGTGGATCGCTGCCTAAAAATCTATGCCGCTCATTGAGAGGGCCGCTAGCCGGATCGCTGGGATGCTCGGACGCAACTCCGCTCTTATCCGAACGCTACGACCCGCTTATGAATCGCTCCTGGGCGGTATGCATGGCGGCAACGGCATCCCTTGGCACGTGAATGGCGTTGAATACCGCATTGACCCCAAGGAGCGCCCGCGCTTCGGCCACAACTACGAATCGGAAACCGCCGCGTTTCTGGCAAACCGAATTTCGTCCGGTATGGTCTGCTACGACATTGGAGCCAACGTCGGCGCCTATGTGTTGCAACTCGCTCGATGGAGCGCGCCTGGGGGCGTTGTTTATGCGTTCGAACCAAACGCCGGAGCCCGTGAAGTTTTATCGCGGCATGTAGCTTGGAACAATCTCACGGAACGCGTGCGTCTCATCCCGGCGGCTGTGTCCTCCACTCCCGGCGAGCAAACGCTTTATGCCGAAGGCGCAAGCGGAATGAGCCGCCTCGCCCAACCGAATAATGCTCTCGCCCAGACCGCGCATGAAGAGCGCGTCACCGTAATCACCATTGATGCCTTCTGCTCCCAAGGCAACCCGCCCCCGGATGTCTTGCTCCTGGATATCGAAGGCTTTGAGATCGAAGCGCTCCGCGGCGCTCGTGCCACCATCCTGACGCACCGCCCCATCGTCGTCGTCGAGATGCACCCCAATGTTTGGCACTCCGCTAACACTACGCGGGAGGGGGCCGAAACACTGCTCCATGAACTCCGCCTCCGCCCCGTTTCACTCAGCGGCCAACGCGATCCATTAAACGATCACGGTCAAGTGTGGTTGGAGCCGGTCTGAATACGTGGCATATCGTCACGCCAGAGTTTCCGCCCCAACCAGGCGGCGTGGGTGACTACACCGCCCTCCTTGCGCATGCGCTGGAACAAGCCGGCCAGCCGGTACGCGTGTGGAGCCGGGAGTTCGGAGACTTTTCCCAGCGCGAATGCCGCGAAGTAGGACGTGAGCTGGATCGCTTGCCCGGACCACGCCGCCTGCTTCTGCAATGGGTCCCTCACGGTTTCGGTTATCGCTCGGTGAACGTCGGGTTCTGCCGGTGGATTGCGTCGCGTCCGGAACCGCTCGAAATCATGGTGCACGAACCGGGTCTCGGCTTCGGAGAAGGCGGCATGCGCCACGACGCGGTAGCGGCCGTGCACCGGCTCATGGCGATGATCCTTCTGCGGCGCGCTTCTCACATGTGGATTTCGGTTCCGCGGTGGGAAGGCGTTCTTCGGCCCTATGCGCTTG
>CAXSIG010000101.1:6013-11352 GCA_964237255.1 uncultured Bryobacteraceae bacterium | reverse complement strand
CCGGTTGTTGCGAGCAACGTTGGCGGTCTTACCGAGGCAGTAACCGACGGCAAAGACGGCCTGCTGGTGCCGAACACTCCGGAAGCGATTGCAGCGGCTGTGTCCCGAATCCTAACCGATCGTCCGTTCGCTCAGGCACTTGCGACGGCGGCGCGAGAGAAAGTGCAGGCGCAGTTTACGGAAGAGATTATGGTGGAACGCACCCAGGCCGTATACCGAAAACTTCTTGCCGGAGCTTAACGTTGTCGCCGCAGCCTTATTTGGATTGTTGATCGGGAGCTTTCTCAACGTTTGCATCTATCGCTGGCCGCGCGATCTGTCCGTAGTTGCGCCGCGCTCCCGCTGTCCCGAATGTGAAAGGCCAATTGCTTGGTTCGATAATATTCCCGCTTTTAGCTTTTTGCTTTTGGGTGGCCGATGCCGCAACTGCAAAACGACGATTTCGCCGCGGTATCCGATTGTGGAACTGCTTACGGCCGCCCTCTTCGGCTATTTCGTTTACCACTACGGCCTAACGCCTGAAGCTGCGCGTTGGTGTGTTCTGAGCGCGATCCTGATTACGCTCGGGTTCGCCGATGCCGAAACTTTGATCCTACCCGACCAGTTCACGCTTGGAGGAATCGTAGTTGGCCTCCTGTTCAATCTCTGGATCGGCCTTCCGGATCTGCCCGCCCGCACTTTGGCATCCGCGTTGGACGCGTTCCTTGGAATCATGCTTCCCGCCGGGTCGCTTTGGTTGGGCGGATTTCTATTCGAGAAGATCAGGCATAAAGAGGGTCTTGGATTCGGGGACGTAAAGATGACCGCAATGCTGGGAGCGTTTTTGGGATTAAAAGGCGCGCTGCTCACGCTTGTAATCGGCTCGACGCTCGGTTCCGTTATCGGCCTTGCTTACATCGCGATTACGAGGAAAGACGCTGCATCGTATCAGCTTCCGCTTGGAACCTTTCTGGCGATCGGCGGTTTGGCTTACGCCTTGGTCGGAACGAACATTATCCGCTGGTACGCCGCCCTGTAATACGGCCGTCTGTCCGCGCATCCAATAACTCACGAACACGTGTAGCGAGCCCGGATGGCGTGAAGGGCTTACCGATGAAATGGACCTGTTTCGCCGGATCCCCGGAATCGGTCAAGGAAACATCCGTGTATCCCGACATGAACAGCACCACAGTATCGGGACGACGCCGATGCATGCGCCGCGCCACCTCCCGACCGCCGATTTTCGGCAGCACCATGTCCGTAATCATTAGATGGATGGCGCCTTCGTATTGCTTGGCGATCTCCAGCGCTTGCTCGCCAGAGGATGCCGGCAGGATGCGATAGCCTAACGTCGCCAGCGAACTTTTCACCGTGGCTCGGACTGCGTCGTCGTCTTCTACCACCAGAACGGTCTCGCTTCCGCCGTTCGGTTTAGCTTTTCCTTCAGCGGCAGCAGAAGCCTCCACCCGATTCGCGCGCGGCAGGTAGAGTTTGATCGCAGTGCCTTGACCCAACTCACTGTAAATATCGATTGTGCCACCGGAACGTTTCACGATGCCGTACACCATGGACAAGCCGAGCCCGGTTCCCTTGCCTTCACCCTTCGTGGTGAAGAACGGCTCAAACAACTTCTCGCGAGTTGCTCGATCCATCCCGGTTCCCGAATCGGTTACGGCAAGCATTACGTAGTGTCCGGGTCGCGCCTCAATGTGACTCCCGACGTAAGCGGAATCGAGCTCGACATTGCGCGTCTCAATCCATAGATTGCCGCCTTCCGGCATGGCATCCCGCGCGTTGACCACCAGATTCATAACTACTTGCTCGATGTGGCCCTGGTCCGCGCGCACGCTGCCTAAATCTGCGCCAGGAGAAATACGAAGCCGGATTTGCTCACCGATCAGTCTGTTCAGCATGGGCGTCATACCCTGAACGACCGTATTCAAATCGAGCGTCTTGGTTTGCGTAACCTGGCGCCGGCTGAACGAAAGGAGTTGGCGCGTCAATGCCGCGGCGCGGTCGCTAGCCTTGATGACCTGCTCAACCGCGGACCGGTTTGCTTCGTCACCGCTCAGACTTCCCAATAACATGTGGCTATAGCCCGAAATGATAGTGAGCAGATTGTTGAAATCGTGAGCAATCCCTCCGGCCAGCATGCCGACAGATTCCATTTTCTGCGCTTGCCGAAGCTGCTCTTCCAAACGAACCCGCATGCCGGCGTCGGAAAAAACCATGAGATAAACCGGTTGGTCCTGCCAATGAGATTTCGAAACCAGCAAGTCCAATTGAATCGGGCTACCCGAAACGGCAAGGCCCGTAACACCGCGAAATTCCGACGATTCGAAATCCCCGGCTTCCAAACATTCTACGAACGTTTCCGTATTCCAAACCTGTACGCGCTCTAATAACGGGATGGACCCCGGGTGGTGACCGGCGAGCCCGAAAAGCGCGTCTGCCTTGGCATTCCAATCGAGGATAGCCAAGGAAGCAGTGTCGATTACACAGCTTGCTTCGGGTAGATCGTAGAAGAGACTCATGGGGCCTAACGTTCCGGTATGGCTAATTGTCGTACAGGAACCTATGTAATACACCTGGAAAGTGTAGTGGTCCGTACGACGCAGGGTTTACCCAAGGAACACAGCCCACAAGTACAGGTTCATTCACTACTCTAAATCACGAGTAAGATGTATGGTATGCGGCTTCGTACGCTGGCTACCCGCCCCACCCTCGCTCGCAGACATTTTCTTCGCAGTGCTGGCGTTGCGCTGTCGCTGCCGTTCCTGGACTTGATGTCGCCGGCGTTCGCGCAAAGTCAAAGCGCTCCGAAGCCCCGCAGGATGCTTGCCATCTGTAATAACCTCGGCTTTCTTCCCGACCACTTTTTTCCGACGGGAAAAGGCGGCCGCGATTACACGCCGTCGCCGTATCTTGCTCACTTAGCCGACCATCGCAGCGACTTTACCGTTTTCAGCGGCGTTTCTCACCCGAATGTCGATGGCGGCCACCCCGCCGACGTTTGCTTCCTCACCGCCGCACCGCATCCTGGTAGCGGCTCATTCCGAAACACCATATCTCTCGATCAACATATCGCCGAACAGATCGGCACCCAGACGCGCTTCCCTTCCCTTACGCTCGCTGTCAATACCCGGACGCGCTCCCTTTCCTGGACCGGTACCGGCGTTGCGATTCCGCCGGAGGACAAAGCTGCATCTGTCTTCAGGCAGATGTTCTTGCAGGGCAGCCCGGATGAAGTGGAAGCGCAGGTCCGCAAACTTGACACGGGCCGCAGTATTTTAGATACGCTCTCCGACCAAGCCAAAACGCTTGAGAATTCCGCTGGAGTGCGGGACCGCGAACGCCTGGATCAATATTTTACGAGCGTCCGCGATCTGGAACATAGGCTCCAAGCGTCGAAAGGTTGGGAGCGTAAACCCAAGCCGGTAGTCAAAGCGCCGGTTCCTGTCGATCCCACGAACCCCGCCGCCTACATGGCAAAGGTAAAGGTGATGTACGACCTTGCCCAACTTGCACTCGAAACAGATTCCACCCGCGCTGTGACATTGATGCTGGAAGGCGTCTCTGGACCGGTCCTCGAAATACCGAATGTCACGTTATCGGACAGCTATCACAACCTGTCGCATCACGGTAAGTCGGAATCGAAACGGAGCCAGTTGAAGATCATCGATGAGATGCAGTTGCAATTGCTCTCCGGGCTGCTGACGAACCTGAAATCCAAGCGCGAATCGGAAGATACGCTGCTAGACCGCACGATGGTTCTCTACGGTTCAAATTTTGGCGACGCGAACCAACACGTGTGTACCAACATGCCCGTCATCTTTGCCGGCGGCGGCTTTAAGCACGGCCAACATCTTGCCTTCGATACGGTGACGAACTACCCGCTCCCGAATCTCTATGTCTCGATGCTCCAGCGCATGGGTATCGAAGCCGACCGATTCGCATCGTCAACCGGAACCATGCGTGGTTTGGAACTTGCGTAGAGTGCGGTTCGCGATTGCAGCGGGGGTATTGCTGGCCGCGCCTCTATTCGGATGGGACTTTACCGCGAAGAACTGCGCTGGCTGTCACAATTCCAAACTGAAATCCGGCGGACTTGATCTTACCGCTCTCGCTTTCACGCCGTCGGACCCAGCCAACTTGGCCGAATGGGTGCGCATCCGCGATCGAGTGATCACGGGCGAGATGCCGCCCAAAGCCATCAAGCGCCGGCCCGACGCGGTGGAACAAACGGCCTTCCTCAAAGACATCTCGGCAAAAATCACCACTGCGGAGCAAAATACAGCCGCTACGCTGGGCCGCGCCACGGAGCGCCGCCTCAATGCATACGAGTACGAGAATGCCCTGCGCGATCTCTTCCACGCGCCATGGCTCCAGATCAAAGGTCTTTTCCCCGAGGATGGCGAAGCCTCCCGATTCAACAAGCTGTCCGCCGCGCTCGACGTTTCCCACGTCCACATTGCCCGCTACCTTGGCGCGGCCGATTATGCGGTCCGACAGGTAATCGAAGTTCACGAAAAGCGCCCGGCTACCTCCATCACCCGCTATTATGCGCGCGACCAGGACGATGTCGCAGTCAAAAAATGGAGCAACAATAACCAGAAGGGCGACCGCTGTACTTATCCCATCGTCGGGCTCCAATCTCAGCCCGACGTATTCGCGAAGAAAGCTCCCGCTAGCGTCGGCGCCGGCGATCCCGTCACACGCGAGAAAGAAGCCGTAGCATGGGTGGCCAGTAATTACGTCACCGGTTTCACTTATAAATGGGACAAGTTTAAAGCACCTATCTCCGGCCGCTATCATGTTCGGTTCAAAGGCTATTCCATCTGGGCTGCTCCCCTCCCGGACCAGACACACTTGGCCGACTACTCGCATTTAACCGTTGGCCATCAAGACGAAGCGATTAACGTCTACACGCGTAATGGTGTTTTGAATCGCCACGTCGGCAGCTTCGATCTCACTCCGGACGCAGGGACGCACGACATCGGCGACATCTGGCTAATCGCCGGCGAAACACTCGTGCCCGACGCTTCCCGCCTCTATCGCTCCCGCCCCAATAACTTCCGCAATCCACTCATGACACCGGATGGAGCGCCCGGTGTGGCATTCCAATGGATGGAAGTGGAAGGTCCGCTTTACGACGAAACCACAGACGCCGGATACCGGCTACTCTTCAGCGACTCGAAAATCGAGGATGAAGCACGGCTGGTTCGCGCCTTTCTCGCCAAAGCGTATCGCGAGCCCCGCGTGGACGAAGCCGATGTGCGGCGCTTCGTGGCACTTGTGGATGACCGCCGCAAAGCCGGCCTGTCATTCCGCGAGGCCATGATTGTCGGATACAGCGCGAT
>CAXSIG010000101.1:0-6003 GCA_964237255.1 uncultured Bryobacteraceae bacterium | reverse complement strand
CCAAAGTTCGTTTATGTGAGAGAAGCTCCCGGACGTCTGGACGCTTACGCGCTCGCGACCCGGCTCTCACTCGCGCTCTGGAACTCCGTTCCCGACGCAACTCTCCGCGCTCACGCGGCGAAAGGCGATCTTACCCGCCCCGCTGTCTTGCGCGCTGAAACCGAACGCATGCTGGCTGACTCCAAATCACAACGTTTCACGGACGCCTTCCTCGATTACTGGCTGGACCTCCGCAAAATGGAGGACTCTACACCTTCGTCCGCGCTCTACAACGACTACTACCTGGACGACGCGTTAACCGAAGCCGCGGAATCGGAATCACGGCTCTTTTTGGCGAGATGCTGCGTTGCAATCTTCCGGCGCGCGACATCGTGGATTCCAACTTTACTTTCCTGAACGAACGCCTGGCCGTTCACTACGGCATTCCGAACGTCCACGGCGTGGCCATGCACCGCGTCGACCTTCCGCCGGGGAGCCCGCGGGGCGGCTTCATGACGCAGGCCAGCGTTCTCAAGATCACGGCTAATGGAACTACCACGTCGCCGGTTCTTCGCGGCAAGTGGATCACGGAGCGCATTCTGGGAATCGATATTCCGCCGCCTCCCTCCGTTCCAGCCGTTGAGCCCGATATTCGTGGCGCAGTCACCATCCGCCAGCAACTCGATAAACACCGTGCGGATCCAACATGCGCCTCTTGCCATAGCAAGATGGACCCGCCTGGCTTCGCTCTCGAAAGCTTCGACGTGATGGGCGGGTGGCGGGACAACTACCGCGGCGTTGATGAATCCGTCGCTTCCGAAAAAGGTCTCGGAAAGAATGGACAGCCGTTCGCATTCCACTATGCGCTGCCCGTAGACGCAACTGGAGTGCTACCCGATGGCCGCCAATTCTCAAGCATCTGCTGGCTGAAGATCAACATCGGTTAGCTGCCAACTTAGCCAAGCAGTTGGTCATATACGCTACCGGTGCGCCGATCCGCTTCAGCGACCGTGCGGAGTTGGAGCGGATTGTGAACGCGACCAAACCGTCGGAATACGGAGTTCGCGATTTGGTTCACCGTGTGATTGAAAGCGAACTCTTTCTAAACAAATAACGCATGCTTGCCGATGGGCGCAAACTTTTCATCTCTGCCCTGGTCTACGGATCGTCACCATCACTTTGCGATCCGGCCCTAAAGTAATACCTGGAGAGATTTCTACCGCATCGTGATTCACACCGCTGAACTCCCAGTGTTTGACAAGCGTGGCCAATACAAGCACTCCTTCCATATTCGCGAACGCCTCTCCGATGCACATCTTAGATCCGCCGCCGAATGGGAACCACGCGAACTTCGGTATATCGGCAGTTTCCCAGCGCCCAGGTAGAAACTGGTCGGGCTGATCGTAATACCGGGGGTTGCGGTGTGTGATGTAAGGGCTCATCAGCACGCTGGTTCCCGATGGAATACGGAACCCGGCGAGTTCGACATCCTTGAGTGGTCGCCTCCCGAACGCTAATGCCGGAGGATAGAGCCGGAGCGTTTCCCGAAACACCATGGATGTATAGCGCAAGGATGGCAAGTTGTCGAGAGTTAGCGGTTCGGGGCCGATCCCGTCAACCTCGGCACGCACTCGACCCTGCACATCCGGATGTTTCGTAAGCAGATAGAAACACCAGGTGAGAGCCGATGCGGTAGTCTCGTGGCCGGCAAGGATCATTGTCATCACTTCATTTTTCACATCCTCTTCGCTCAGTCCGCCCGCTTCCAACAGGAGAGTCAACAGGTCCCGACCCGGTCGCGTTTGATGGGCCTTTAAGATCGGATCGATGATTCGGATCAGTTCGGCGCGTTCTTTATTAAAGAAGAGGCTCGATGCATGTGGGCGGCGACGACGCCATGCCAGCAGCAACGGCTCGAACAGAACGACAAGCAACGAGAGGCGGGCCGAACGTTTGACCGAACGTCGAAGGATTTCGGCGATGCGTTCGACATCGGGGCCGAAATCGATTCCAAACAGCGCGGCGCCTACGATGGATAGAGTCACGCGCCGCATCTCGACACCGATATCGAGCACCTGCCCCGGTTGCCATGCCGCGCACGAGCGCTCCGCCTCTGCAGCCATCAGTTCGGCATAACCGGCCACCTGAGTGCGATGAAAGGCGGGTTGCAACACTCTTCTCCGTTCAAGATGAGACGGATCTTCGCGGGTCAGGAGAACATCGCCCAGCAGTTCACGGAGCAGCGTGGCGCCGGTATCGCGAACATATTGACGCTGGTCGGTCACCAGGATTCTGCGGATCAGCTCGGGATCGACCACCAGGCAGATGGAGTGATGGAAGATGCGAAACATGGACACCGGTCCATACTCATGCGCGGTGCGTTCCAGGAAGGCGAATGCCTTGCGTGGCGAGCCACGGCCGAGAAAGCCAAATGCTTTCAGGCGGCTGGGGCCGGGAGGAAGCTCTCGTGTCACTTCCGGTAGTATGCACAAATTTTCAAAGGTGAAACAATGTCCTTTGGCCCACAGTGGTCAGGAACATTCATGCAATCATGAAAACCCTTGTAAAGTCAGTAGCCCGGAAGCTCCTCTCAGACCGGGCATTCACTCGCATTATGTCCAAGCGGTCCCGGAATCATCAGCTGAAATATCTAGGACAAACGGGTGACCTGGAACTAGCGCGGAAATTGGTAGATGCTTACGGAACCTCGGTACTTCACGGACCCTTTCGCGGTCAAGTCTATCCGAAGGCCTCACTGCTGAATCGCGCCGGAGCTCCCCGGCTGCTTGGCTCCTACGAGCAGGAACTCCACCAGATCTTCGACAAGCTCGATTCGCGCTATGAACTTCTGATCGATGTCGGTGCCGCGGATGGGTATTACGCGGTCGGCATGGCCAGGAAGAGCGGACGCAGCGTGTTCGCTTATGAGACGGATCCGCGTGAATCTGCAAGTTGCGGAGAGATGGCTCGGTTGAACGGGGTAGCGAGTCAAGTGGAATGCCTCTCCTGGTGCGATGAGGATGAGATTGTCCGGCTTTGCGCAGGCCATCGCTGCTTTGTTTTAAGCGATTGCGAGGGTTATGAGTACAATCTGTTCGGTTCTCGCGCGGTAAGAGCTCTGGACCGGTCCGACTTGGTGATCGAACTTCACGATCGCGCTGGGGAGAGCATGCTGGATGTTCTCCGCGAGCGCTTTGCGGCTACGCATCGTTTGGAGGCGCTGAGTGTCGAACCGCGGCATTTGGAGGATTATCCGGAAGCCGCAATCCTGGGGAGCCGGGCGGAACAAGCGATTGGAGACCATCGGCCATCCACGCAGCAGTGGCTCTATTGCGTCGCTAAGTGATTATCGATAGACGCCGACCCTGATGCTCTACAAGCAAGATCCGGTGAGACCTATCTTCTTCCGCAGAAAGTGAGTGCGTTCATTCATCGGCTTCGCTAACAGCCGGCGAATCTCATCCGTCAGCTCGCGTTCGCTTTCCAGGGTGAGTTGTGCCAAGGCCTTTTCGCGGCTCGGCTTCACGGCTTTGTCTTTCGGTGGCTTCGAGGACATGGAGAACCGCTTCGTCGCGCGGCCGTCCCGCCGCACGTTTACTTTCGATGATATCAGCGAGTGCGGCAATGCGTAATTTCTCCCCATCGATCTCTACGGTCACAGCCCGATTTCGCAGGCTTTCGTAGGAGCTTGCGCTGTGAATCTGGCTCATGAAGTCCAATTGCAAAGAATCCTCATCGCGAAATAAACGCAGCAGTTGGGAAGCGGGATAGTGAGGCTTATAGATGACCGCTCCCAGATCCTTAGCGACAGCCCGCAGCTTCATCAAGTTAGTGGGCGTGCGCCGGAAGAGAAAGTCCACGTCGAGGGTGGTAAGGGGCGCTCCGTGGAGTGCCGCTGCGGCATTCCCGATGAGAAGCGCTTCCAGTCCGTTTTCGCGCAGCGCTCTCGCTACATGCGCGAGAACCGGCTTGGCATTCAATGGGGCACCAGTGTTCCTATCATGATAAGCAATCGTAAGCCTCTAAGACGAACTAAGGCCGCTAGACCAAGTTGGTCAAGATTACTGTAAATTTTCATCATGCCAAAAACTCATCTTTCTAAACTGATGGACTTAGCGGCTAAGGGTGAACCGTTCATCATTGCCAAGGCCGGGAAGCCGCTCGTAAATGTAACCGCAATTGACGTTCCCGAGCACAGACAACAAAAACGGCTGAGAGCATTTAGAAGGTCAGTTGGAAATTCCCGACGATTTCAACACCATGTGCAAAGAGGAAATTGAGGCTATGTTCGAGAGTGAGCTTGAAGTAGCTATTTGACAACGGCTACACCGAACTGCTTATCTCGAGTCGCATACCGTTGGTATTGTAAAACTTACCGCCAATTCACAAAGATCCGTTTGACCGTTGATTAATCGCACAAGCTATTGCAGAAGGTATCTGGTTGATTACCGCCGACGATCTGATCTGCCGGTATCCGGGGCCGATTCGGCGCGCTGGTTAGCTTGGAAATCTGGCCTTTTCGAAGCATTCGCGATACCGCGCCGCGACGGCAGCGCTGCCAAAGCGTTCTCTGATTAGTGGCGAAGCAGCTCTGGCGTTTTCCTGAAACTGCGAAAGATCGTTATTCCAGCGGAGGAAGCCTTCTGTGTACCGGTTTAGGTTCCACTCCGACGCCGTCACCATACCCGCGCGATACTCTTCCAGCACCAGCGCAACGTCTCCCACATCGGTTGAGTAAACAGGTACGCCCATCGCGAGCGCCTCCAGCATACTGATGGGAAGACCTTCGTACTCGGATGCGCTGAGCAGTCCGTCCATGACGGCGAACAGTTCGCCCATACGGTCGGAGAAGCGGACACGGGTAATGTTGGTTAATGCGACAAGATCAATTTGTGCGTCCGCAGCGGCGCTTAGTTCGCCGTCTCCGACCATCACGAAGTGCCAATCCGGATTCGTCCGGGAGCAACGTTCCACAAACCGGAGAAACTCGAGTGGACGCTTCTGCGGAGTGAATCGGCCCACGAAACCGAACAGTCGCTTTGCTTCCGGTAAGCCATAGCGAGAACGGTATTCCGAACGCTGCTCCGGCGTCCGTTCCATCGGGCCAACGGCTGTGAGGTTTACCGAATGGTAGATCATGTCGATCTGTTCCGCGGGAAGGCGGTACTTGCGAATCATGGTCTCTTCAATTTTTCGGTTAATCGCAACGAAACGATCATAGGAGCGTATGCCGGGGTCGTCATATCGCTGAATCCAACCGGCTTTGGTGTCGTATGCCTCTTGATCCACGATTGCAATACCGGAGAAGATCCGCCGAATTTCGGAGGCGTTATCGCACTGCCATGGACTGCCGTTGGGAATCCAAATAACGTCCGGTTTGTAGACATCCCGCAGACGCTCCATCATTGGAAGGAAGAGCGATGGCGGAGCGAGTTCGGCAAGATCGTAAAAGCCCAGCGTGAGCCCGTCCGCCGAGCCGTGCAACGCGCCTTGCCGGGGATGAAGGCGTTCGACCGTGATCATCACAAACTGGTAATCGGACGAAAGCTGCCGCATCATATCGATGATTAGCCGTTCGACTCCGCCCACTGCGAATAGGGCCGGAAGAATAAACATGACAGGCCTTTGGTCACCCGACGGCGAACGCAACGAGGTAGCAAGCGGCGTCTGGCGCGCTTCTGGTTTTCCCGTGACGGGCAACAGCGAACCCAAGGAAGAGAGACTCCCTCCTCCCGGAAACAACCGGGCAATTATTGCTCCCGCTGATGCGACCTGTTTCCCGCGCCGCCGGATGACCGAATTCGCGGCCCCGTTGCTCCGGACTTCCGTTTCGGAAAGATCGTGAGAAATCACCACGGCTTCGGCGTCCTGAAACTCAAGCGCGAGCAAGGCGTTTTGAAGATGCGCGGGACGAAGCGCTTTCGCGAGGGAATCCGGAGCGTAAACGTATCGGCCTTCCGCTGCGCCATCGGTGATTTCGACATCCTGCAGCGACCGACGGACGGCTAGCAAGTAAGCATCGCG
>CAXSIG010000100.1:1401-11403 GCA_964237255.1 uncultured Bryobacteraceae bacterium | reverse complement strand
TAACGCTTCATCCACTTTGCCATCGCTACGCAGCGTTCGTTGCGGCTTCTCGGCAAACAGCTCCTCCGCGCGCTTCGCGAACCCCGCACTGCTCTGCGATGCCACAGGACCTTCATCCCAAGTCACCTGCAGCTTCTTACGAGCGCTCTGCGCCTGCCACCATGTATCCGCGATAATCGCGATGCCCGGCATCAACCCGTACTCACCGGGAAGTGGCGACGAAAACTGCGCTTTGCCTTCCACCACAAATGCCTGTTTCACACCCGGCATCGCACTGATCTCATCCAGGTTGGCTTTCACCACCTTGCCGAAGAACACCGGGCATTTCTGGTACACCGCGAACTTCATTCCCGGAAGCGTGAAATCGATGGCATACATCGGCTTGCCCGTCACGATAGACGGAGTATCCACGCCCCGGATCGGCTTCCCGATAATCTTGTAATCCTTCGGGTCTTTCAGCTTTACCTGCTTCGGATCCGGCACCGGCATTGCGGCGACCTTGTCCGTCAGTTCGCCATACCCGATACTTCGGTTCGAACCCGCATGCAGAACGCGGCCAGAAGCCGTGGAGCATTCGCCCGCTGGGACACTCCACTTCTCCGCCGCGGCGGCGACGAACATATGCCGGCCGGACGCTCCCACCGTGCGCAACGGATTCCAATTCGTCGGAGTCGCCGTACTGCCCCCCGCCACTTGCGGACCGTACTTCGTCTGATCCAGGTCCGTCTGTTCGATCGTGACATCTTTCCAAGCCACGTCTAATTCATCCGCGATAATCATCGGCAGCATCGTCTTGATGCCTTGACCCATCTCTGGATCTTTCGCCATGATCGTCACCGCGCCGGAAGGCATCACGCGAATAAATGCACTCGGCAGCAAAGGAGCTTGCGGCCGCTGCATATTCCGATTCACCGGCGTTTGCGATTCGTTCAGCTTCTGCGACGAAGGCTTCGCGTCGGGCCTTGTCGACCCCTTCTCTTGCTGCCCGAATGCCTCATCGAACAGCCCCAGCATCACGCCGCCGCCCGCCAGCGAAGTTAGTCGAAGAAACGAACGGCGTCCAGTCATTTTGTTGTCCATGGCCTATTCCTCCGTCACTTTCGCGGACCCGTTACCGGCCGCTTTATGAATCGCTTCCCGAATCCGGATGTACGTCGCGCACCGGCACAGGTTCCCATTCATCGCCTGATCGATGTCCTGATCCGAGGGATGCGGCTTCTTCGCCAGCAGCGCCGCGGCAGACATCAATTGCCCCGCCTGGCAATACCCGCACTGCGGAACGTCGATCTCCTGCCAAGCCAACTGCAGCGGATGCGTCCCATCGGGCGACAAGCCCTCAATGGTTTTGATCGGTGCCTTGGTCGCCGCCGAAACCGGTGTCAGGCAAGACCGAACGGCCTGCCCTCCCAGGTGGACCGTGCAAGCCCCACACTGGCCGATGCCGCAGCCATACTTGGTGCCCTTCATGTCCAGCACGTCGCGAAGAACCCAAAGCAGCGGCATGTCCGCCGGGACATCGGCGGACATGGATTTACCGTTGACCGAAAGTTTGTAAGCCATAGGCGGGTGCTAAAAAGCATAACGCAAAGCAAGCTGCAATACGCGAGCATCCGCCGCCGAGGAATACTGTCCGAAAGTTGTCGGGTTTGCAAGACTCAGGTTCACGCTCCCGGAACCGCTCAGAGCGTTGAAGTTGACATTGTTAAACAAATTGAACGCCTCGCCCCGAAGTTCCACACGATGCCCTTCCCACGGCAACTTAAACGTCTTTGCCACAGCCAAATCCGTATTGAAGTAACTAGGTCCGCGCAAGATACCGCGCGTTCCCACGGTGCCCGGATATTGGCCTTCAAACGCGTTCACAGCGGTGGTGCTGCCGAACAGGTTCGGCGCCCCGGTTTGGTCGTAAGACGAGTAAGTCGGCAGCGTGGCGCCCGGCTTCAAAATGCCGATCGCTGAGTTTAAATAATTCGTCGGATAAAGGCCCGCATTGCTGACACTTAACGGGACCCCTGTCCGGAACGTAATGATGTCCGAAACCTGCCATCCGCCCACCGCGTAATCGAGCCATGTCGGCATCCCGCCAAAGTATCTCTTGTTCTTGCCGATTGGTATCTCAACTACGGAATTAGCCGTGATCTGGTGCCGGATATCAAAATCGGACGGTCCGCGATATCCCGACGGATTGAACGAGTCCTGCAGCGTGGTTCCACCACCGCCCTCGGAACTGGATCCATTATCGAGCGAGTGCGACCAGGTGTAATTAAAGTCGAATCCCCAACCGTTGGAATAAGCGCGCCGTAGCACCAGCAACATGCCGTGATAAGTGGCCGCGCCTGCGTTGACCCAGCTTGTCACACCGGCGCTCTGAAGCGCGAAGAAGGTGTTGCATCCCGGAGCCGAAATACAACCGTTGTTGGGCTGCGTCCGCAAACGGTCCATATCGTTCAGCGCATCCAGATCGCTGCCTGCGTACGTGCCGTAGACGGTGTAGAAGTAATTCGCCGTGGCGCTGCCGGTAAATTTGTAATTCGTAGCTTTCTTAAATACGTTTTCGAAGAAAGGAACTGTCGGCAACAGCGACGGATTCGCTCTGACTTGGTTCGCAGTAAGTCCCGCGTCGTAAGCCGCGCGAATTACGCCGCTGGCCTGGGTCCATGTCGTCCCGGAGGCCTGGTCCTTATAGTTGGTCAACGGCTGCGAAATATCTTGTTTGATCAATCCGGCATGGCTAAGCCGGCCGACATAACCGACCTCGATGCTCATCTTCTTCGGTAGAGGTCGAGAATACGTCGCGTTCAGTAAGTACTGATAAGGCGCTTTGAGATTGCTCGAAATTCCTGAGAACGACGTGAAGCCGCCGATGATCGTCGGAGGCGTAAACGGGAATCCTCCACCGCCCGCCGTCGGCAGAGCGGGGAAGTTGGTCCCACCGTTATAGCGAACTGAGGTGGTGAAGTCCGTGTTCAGAGGTTGTGCAACGGTCGTGGCCAGACCAGGCGAACCATTGTTCGCGAAATCCACCGCCAATCCACTGCCGTACCGATCGAACAGCAAACCAGCTCCGGCGCGAATGACACTTCCCTTGCCCAATAACTTGGTCAGCATGTTGTCGCCATCGGGGGACCACGCCATCGCCAGGCGCGGCGCAAAGTTGTTCTTATCCGTTGGGTAATAACCGGGTCCGTTGTTCGCGGGTCCGCCTAACGCATAGGAAATTTGAGCGGTCGACAGAGCGTAGCTGGGAATGCCCAACGCCGAAGCGCCGACACGGTCCGCAAAGTATTGGCTGAGGTTGGTCAGCGGAATCACCTGCGTCCCGTTCACTTCATACGGCGCCGGATAGAGGGAGTACCGGAGTCCATAGGTGAGAGTAAGGTTGGGACGAAACTTAAATACGTCCTGCACATAGAACTCATACTCATGATTCTCAAAAGCGCGGGTGACGCTGTTTCCGAACGGGATAGCTTTTCCGGTTTTGTCAAAGTTATAAGTCGCGCCGAAATTGTTCAAAATGCCGAGAAGCGCGCCGAACGCGTTGGTCACGTTGGTGCTTGACGCCAGCGCCGCACCCGGATACTCGTTGGCTTGCAGATACGAAACCACATTGCCGGTAATATCGGCCCCCAAACCGAGCAGAGTGTTACGGGCAAAGCTGTAGCTCGGCAGATTGTTGAACGACAGAATGTCGTTCTGAATATAACGGAAATTTACGCCGCCCTGAATCTGATGGCGGCCTTTGGTCCAGGTCACGTCATCGGTGAAATTCGTTGTCGGTGAAACGCGCTGCGTTGGTCGGGTGGTCGGGTTCAGCGTGGAGAAGAAGAAACCGGGAATAATTGCCTCCGTCCCTGTACCTGCGGAGCCAAAACGCGTGTATCCCCATTGCGCCACATTAACCACGCTGGGCGACAGCACGGACGTAACGCGTGCCGCCAATCCGCGGGAGTTGTCGATGGTTCGTGCCGCTGCGGCTTGCCCGGGAAGTTGCGCCAATGTGGAATCGTTCTGCGCATTATTAAGCGTTCCGCGCAGCATCAGCGTATGCTTGCCCGCTGAATCGAGCTTGAAATCCATGCGACCCACGTAAACGCGATTGTCCAACTTCGAAGGCGCGTTGAACCGCAGCACGGAATAGTTTAGACCCTTATCCGTTGATGAAAGTGGGTCGTTACCCGCGGGATACGAAGCAAACAGACTCTTAATGTAGTCGCTCTCGCCAATGTGCAGCGGATCGATCGCGGCAATCTGCGAAGGCGTAAGCGAAACCGTTGTGCCGTTACTCAGCGCAACTTTGACAATGCCTTGCTTGAAGGATTCGGATGGCACCGTGCGAGTCACCGCGCCCGCGCTCCTATCTTTTCGGTCTTCCCAATTGAAGAAAAAGAATACGCGGTCCTTAATTACCGGACCACCGATTGACGCGCCGTACTGGTTGCGAATCAAAGCGGGTCGCGCGGTGCCGGCCCGGTTGTTAAACCAATTATTAGCCGCGAAAGCCGTGTTCCGGTTGTACTCGTAAAGACTTCCGTGAAATCGGTTGCCTCCGCCTTTTGTGATCAAGGTGACTTGCCCGCCCGACGAACGCCCCTGATCGGCATTTACACCCGCAACCGTCGTCCGAAACTCTTCGAGGGAATCGATCGGAACCGGCAGTGCGGCGTTAAGCCCTGTGCTCAGATTCCCAGTGCCCGTCACATTGCCGGTCTGGTTATTGTTGATATCGACACCGTCCAACGTCACATTATTCTGGTCGTTTCTCGCGCCCAGCACCTGGCCAGTGGAAGTTACGCCGGGCTGCAAGCTTAACAGCGCGACCACATTGCGCGTCAGCAGCGGTAGCTCCTTCACCTGCGTCTCTGTAAACGGATTGCCCATGCTCGCGTTCTGCGTATTCACCACCGCCACTTCGCTTTCTACGTTGACCGTCTCCGAAACCTGCCCCACCTCCATGCGGATGTTGACCGTAGCCGGAGTGCTTACCTGCAGCGTAATCACGCTCAAAAAACTGCGGAACCCGGGCTTCACAGCTTCCAGACGGTAATTGCCCGGCTCCATCCGGGCAAACGAATATTCGCCGCGGCTGTTGCTGATTGCCTGCCGCTTGGCGTCGGTATCTGTATTGGTCATCGTAACGACCGTTTCGGGAACCGACGCGCCCTGAACGTCGCTAACCTCGCCGGATAGGGAAGTGGACTGCGCCAAAGCGGACGCGGTCAAAGCAAAAGAGAGTAGGATGGCGCCGATGATCTTGTTTTTAAACACAGGTGTCCTCAAATGAATTGGAAGATGATGAACGGGGCCCGCGACTCGGGTTGAAGCCGTCCTCGATCGGTGAGGACACCACGGACGGCGACGATGCCGAGCCGATGGTCTGAAGCAAAAATTGCGGTTTACCGGAGTCTAGCGTATCTACTTGGTACCGGCAATACCTAGAATGGTTATGAGGGGTATTGATTCTGTTTATCGAAGGTGCTAACTATTGAGGAATCGCGCCCCTCGCGGTGTGAACCTTTGCCTTCAGGAGAACTTCGTATGTTCCGTTGTACCCGGCTTGCCGCCGTATGGCTTGCCATGCTTTCTATTGCTGCGTTCGGACAGACCGATCGCGGAACCATCACTGGTGCAGTTCGCGATGCATCCGGTGCCGTGATTGCAGCGGCGAACGTCACCATAACCAACACAGCCACTGGCGTCGGTAACACCGTTTCGACAAATGAGAGCGGTGAATACACCATTCCTAGTCTGCCCGCCGGTTTGTATGACGTGCGTGTTGAAAAGCAGGGATTTCGGCCTTCCGAAACCCGGGCGCTCACTCTTAGCGCCGCAACCACGATTCGCGCGGACGCCACGCTTGAGGTCGGAACCTCTACTCAAGCCATCGAAGTGCAGGCTGCCTCGGTTTCCCTGCACACAGAGGACGCCAAGAGCAGCGTCACCATCGAAAACAAGCTCGTGAATGACCTTCCGCTGGTAGTCGGCGGCGCGGTTCGCAGCCCGTTCGACCTCGCGACATTGACGCCCGAAGCCAAAAATCTGGGCGGCGATAACGGATTCTCGCTAGGTGGAGGACAGGTTGCCAGCTACGGCACGTCGCTAGACGGTGTTTCGACCAACACTACCCGAGCGCTTTCCGTCAGTTGGGTTTCCTCGAACGCGCCTTCCATCGAAGCGATCACCGAATTTACGGTTGATACCAACGGTTTCAAGGCCGAGTACGGCCACGCGGCCGGCGGTATCATGACGTTCACGTCGAAATCCGGCACCAATGGCTTCCACGGTTCGGTATATGAGTTCCTCCGCAATAACGATTTCGACGCCAACAATTTCTTCAACAATGCCGGCGGACGAAAGGCCGATGGCAGCATCAACAAGCCCCAGCCCATCTATAAACAGAATGATTTTGGTTTCACCGTGGGCGGCCCCGTTTGGCTGCCCAAGATTTACCACGGCAAGAACAAGACATTCTTCTTCGTTTCCTACGAAGGATTCCGCAACCGCAATGGCGCCACGGGAGCGGCATTTACCGTCCCCACGCCAGAGATGTACACCGGCGACTTCAGCAATTGGGTAACCTCGACCGGCAAGCAGATCCCGATCTACGATCCCACTACGCAAGTCACGGATGCGAGCGGCAACGTAACGCGCCAGGTGTTCCCAGGCAACAAAATCCCATCGAGTAAGTTCAGCCCGGCTTCTCTCAAAGCAATCGGCGTTTTCCAGTCGAGCGGTGTTTTGAAGCCGAACAATGGGGCGCTTCCTGGAACGCCTGCCTACGTGACAAATAACTATATCGTTACCCAGGGTTCTCAGGTGCAGCCTGTGAATAAGGCGAGCGTTAAAGGCGATCACATCTTCAACGAACGCCATCGGATCTCCGGCTACTACGGCTATGATCGCGAAACCTACACTCCTGGTCCGGAAGGTCCTGCAACGTTGCCCGGCTTATATACCACTTACAACGATCAGCACCAGCAATCCGACGTCATACGCTTCAGCTGGGATTGGACGTTCAGCCCGACCAAGTTCAACCATTTTTACGCGGGCGGCAACAACTGGCGTCAGAATCACGATTCGCCCCAGGAATACATCGGCAACTGGAAGGATAAGTTTTGTCTGGGCAATGTTCCGGACTGCAATCAAAACCTCGTAGAGTACCGCTACACGAACGGCTACAGTCAGTGGGGTGCGGATGCGAACAACGGATCCGAAAACACCGTTTACTCCTACAACGACGACTTTACCTGGATTCGCGGCAAGCACACCATCAAAATCGGTGGCATGTATCAGTTGAATCATTACAACGGTCTTGGCCGCCAGTGCATCGCCGGCTGTATCAATTTCAGCTACCAAGAGACGGGTGTCCCCGGCGGCACGGATGTGAACGCCGGCGGTAATCCTTTCGCTTCGGCTTTGCTTGGCTATGCCGATACCGGTTCGATTGACACCATCCGTTTCATCGGTCAGCAGTGGCCGTACTTCGCCGGTTATGTTCAGGACGATTATCGCATCACTCCCAAGCTGATCTTGAACTTCGGACTTCGTTGGGAAACGCAGCTTCCTCCCACAGGTCTCGATGACAAGTGGAGCGACTTCTCCCCGACGACTCCGAATCCTGGCGCAGGTGGACGCTTGGGCGCTTTGATCTATGCCGGTTCCGGTCCGGGCCGACAGGGTTCCCGAACTCTAGCCGATTCGTTCTTCGATGCTTTCGGACCTCGCTTGAGCTTTGCTTATTCGCGCGATGCGAAAACCGTAATCCGCGGCGGCTATGCGCTTTCCTACGGCGCGATCACCACCGTGAGTGGTTCCACGCACCAGCGCGGATTTACCCAGACTTATTCTGCTCCGCAAGGCAGCAACGGAATCACCCCGGCTTTTACGGTCGACGGCGGCTTTCCCCAATATCCGGTTCCCCCGTTCATTGACCCGTCCTTCGCCAATGGCGACAGCATTCCCTGGTGGCAGGGTCGCGAAGCCACCCGCCCGCCTGAGTTCAATAATTTCAACTTCAACATCCAGCGCCAATTGGGATCATCGATGGTGGCCGAAATCGGCTACAACGGCGTAATGGGTTCGCATCTGCAAACGCAGTTGCTGAACTACAATCAAACGCCCAGCAAGTATCTGACAGCCTTCGGGACGGTGGAGCAAAGCACCGCCGTGTTGAACAGCCGGTTGGGTTCCGCGCTCGCCAATCAGTATGGAATTACCGAGCCGTATCCCGGCTTCACCACCTATTGGAATGCTCACGGTGGCGCAACTGTAAAACAGGCCCTAAGACCCTTTCCGCAGTACAACGGCATCGATACCTACGCTGGCGGCGGAGATCATAGCGGCCACTCGACATACCACGCGGTCATCCTGCGTTTTGAGAAGCGTTACACGGCCGGTCTTACTCTCCAGACCTCCTATGTATTCTCGAAGCTGCTCACCGATTCGGACAGCTATTGGGGAAGCGGCGGAGCTCTGGATTTCTATAACCGCGGCCTGGAGAAATCGATCGGTCAGTTCGACGTAACCCATAACTTCAAGGTCGGGTATGTCTATGACCTTCCGTTCGGTAAGGGCAAGAAGTATCTGACATCGGGTCCGGTCGGCTGGGTTGCTGGCAATTGGCGGCTCTCGGGTACTCACTACTACGCCAGCGGCCAGCCTGTCGGAATCTCGACGAGTTATGGTTCACCCCTCTCTCAAGCGAGCTTCCGTCCCTACGTGACGTCTTACGATGGATGGCGTGCGCCTTACAAGGGAGATCACTTCGATCCGCAGGTCGACAACTTCTTTGTCCCCTTCCAATCTGGTCCTTTCCCCACGCAAGGGCTCAACACACAGTACAACGGGTTCGGAAACGTCACTCGTTACAATCCAAAGGTTCGCCAGTTCGCCAACCTAAACGAAAACTTCTCGATCAATCGGACATTTGTGATTCACGAGCAGATCCGGTTCGAACTTCGCGGCGAAGCATTTAACGTTTTCAACCGCGTCCGGTTTGGTACTGGGAACACTCAGATCCAAAACCAGAACTTCGGACATTTGACGAGCAGCTCAGACTTGCTGAACACCCCGCGAACTATGCAGATCGCGGCAAAGCTATACTTCTAACTAACCTGTTCCAACAACCATGGCGGGATCTCGGAAACGAGCTCCCGCCATGGCTTTTTTACGATCAAACGTAACTGGGCGCGAGAGCTGATACGCTTCACCCATGCGGACCCGGGTAGTGCTCAGTTTGTTGTTTCTAAACGGTTTCGCCGCAAACTGCTTAAGTCAATCAAAGGCGAATCACGCGCGCCCCGCATCGTGAAGAGTCTTGGCGCAAAAAGGCCGGAGTGCGCCAACAACGCAATCTGTTTTTCCGGCGAAGTTCGGGACGGCGCAGAGTTTCGTAAACGCCTGAATGAAAATCTGGAATTTACGTTTCGTCTACCCGGAGGCTTCGATATCGTCTCTAGCCACCCCGATCACGATTGCCGTTTATCGCTCTGGATAGCCAACCCTCCACTCAGGGCTCACCATCAAACTGAAATCGACACCGCCGACGACTGGACGGCGGAACAGGAAGTAGAAGATTCCCCACGCTTTTTCCGGTTCCCCCAAAATTGTCGGGAGTTCAACGCGTTAGACGATCTCGTACATACGCCCTTGAAAGTGGATGCCTCACAATCTTTCACTAGTCTCGAATCGCTAGTCAAAGGCCACGGCCGCCTTTGGATCGAAGACGCCAAAACAACGCACTCTCATGATTCCACCGTTGCTGGGAACGGCACAATAGAGTGGATCAAGTTCAGCATTGAGATCTACTTAAAGTAAGTTCTTCGAAGCTCACAACATACAAAATTGTGCGGCCGAAAATCCACAATCTGCACGTCTGAGTAGGATATCCTAATGGCGCGGGATCGCCATATGAAACGCCGTCAACTGCTTCAGTTCGTAGCTACACTGTCTGCCGCCCTACCGGTTGCCGCTCAATCTTCAGCTTCGTCCGCTGTCGGCAAAACT
>CAXSIG010000100.1:885-1391 GCA_964237255.1 uncultured Bryobacteraceae bacterium | reverse complement strand
GGAGGACTCGCCGCTCCTTCCCGTAGCGCATCCGGAATCCGAAGCGGATTCCACGCCGCGCTTCTTTTCCTTGAGTCAATATGATGCGTTGGCGCGCCTCGCCAATCTTCTGGTGCCCCCTTTCAATGGAAAACCCGGCGCAACACAAGCCGGCGCCCCTGAGTTCCTCGACTTCCTGATTTCCCGCTCGCCATCGAACCGCCAACTCCTCTACCGCCAAGGTTTGGACAATCTGAACAAGGAAGCGCAACGCCGCTTCCGAAGCTCCTTCGCGCAACTCTCGGACGCACAAGCCGCCCTCCTACTGAAGCCCCTCTCCGATGCCTGGGCCTTTCGCAATTCGAACGAGGGGCCCACCTCGTTCCTTCATGCCGCCAAGCTCGATATTCTCAGAGCGACGTTCAATTCCCGTGAATGGACCGGCGCGCAATCGCCCGGTCAGCGCGGTTCGGGCGGCGTTTCCACATATTGGTTCTCGCTGGAATAACCGATGACACAAACTCACG
>CAXSIG010000100.1:0-875 GCA_964237255.1 uncultured Bryobacteraceae bacterium | reverse complement strand
GCGCAAGCGGCGTCTCTACGTATTGGTACTCCCTGGAATAACCATGAAGCAAACTCACGACGTTGTAATCGTCGGTTCCGGCGCCTCGGGCGGCATGGCCGCATACACGCTGACTCGCATGGGTGTGAAGTGCCTGATGCTGGAAGCCGGGCCCATGCTCGATGTCGCGCGCCAAAAAGGTTCGCGTGCGGTGTTCGATCTTCCTTACCGGGGCTTCAGCGAACCGGGCCGTTTCCCCCACGTCACGCAAGCATCCGAGTTTGACGCTAATCTCTGGGCCGACGAAAAACAGAACCCTTATACCTACGATCCGAACGATCCTTATTTCTGGGTACGCATCCGGCTCCTCGGCGGAAGAACGCTTCGCTGGGGACGCTGGTCGCTTCGTTTGAGCGACATGGATCTGAAAGCGAAAAATCACGACGGTTTCGGCGAAAACTGGCCGATCTCTTACGCCGACTTGGCTCCGTTTTACGACCGCATCGAGCCACTGTTCCGCGTTTCAGGCCGCAAAGAAGGGCTGCCGCAACTTCCCGATGGCGTTTTCATCGAAGACAATTCCCGCGATAGCGATCCCGTCCAACAGTTTGTTGCCGCCGCGAAACAGTTGAATATCACGGCAACGAAACCGCGCGTGGCGACTGGAACGCTCGCTAGTTCCACCAACCTTTTGCTTCCGTCCGCGCTCCAAACCGGAAACTTGGAGATTGTGCCGGACGCCGTCGCGCGTGATATTACGGTGGACAAGAACACCGGCTTGGTGAATGGAGTCTCCATCGTCGATCGCCGCTCGAGCGCGAATTTTATGTAGCCGCGCGGGTGGTCATCGTCGGCGCGTCCACGTTGGAGTCGACACGCTTGCTGTTGAACTCCAA
>CAXSIG010000099.1:9537-11521 GCA_964237255.1 uncultured Bryobacteraceae bacterium | reverse complement strand
CGGGAAAGACCAGCGTCATCTCCGTTCCCCAAGGAGTAAATCGCGGCCCTGTTTTCAGCTGCTTCAATAACTCCGCGCAGGCACGGTGCGATTCCGGGGTGACCGTAGTGAGATCGGCGGCCGTGATCGACCCTCGCGTGAGCGGCGGAGGAAAGGTGGGCATCGGTTGCGTGGGCCAGGACTGTTCTCCCGGTACGTTACTCTTCGGAACGTCAACTTCCTCTATCGGGAAGAATGGCTGCCCTGTCAATCTGTCGAAGAAGTACACCAGACCCATCTTGGTGACCTGCGCAACGGCGGGCATGCCGCGAACCGTGATGAGCGCCGGCGGGGCGGGAAGGTCATAGTCCCACAAATCGTGATGAATCAATTGCCGGTGCCAAAGCTTCCGGCCGGTCTTTGCATCCAGTGCGACCAGGCTATTGGCATACAGGTTATCGCCGGGCCGGTCCGCGCCGTAGAAGTCGTAAGTGGCCGAACCGACAGGAAGAAAGACGATGCCGTGCTCCGTATCTACCGTCATGATGGACCATACGTTCGCTCCGGTGCGGTTCTCCGGTCCGCCTCCAACCCAAGTGTGGAAGCGCCAGCGGAGAGATCCTGTGGTTCGATCGAACGCGCGAACATCGCCGGACGGTCCGGGTCCCGCACTTTCGGGAACCGCCGCTCCGGTGATCAGCAAATCCTGAAACAGCACGGGAGGCGACGTGTTGGAGTATTGACTATTTTCAAAGCCCTCGGCGAACCCGCGGCGCAGGTCCAGCGTGCCTTCGTTTCCGAACCCGGGCACAGGCTTGCCGGTCTTGGCATCCAGCGCGATCATTCGGCCATCTTGCGTTCCGAAGTAGACGCGCCCGTCCGCAACCGAAACGCCGCGATGCGAGTGAAACTTGCGACCCTTGCCTAAAGGCTGTGCCTCGTATCGCCAGATCTGCTTGCCGGTGGTCGCGTTTAGTGCGATGGCCGCATCACCGGGGGTGGAAAAATATAGGGCGTTGCCAACCACCACCGGAGTGGCTTCGAAAGCCGCGATCTTCTGGTCCTTGTAATCGGCGTTAAACACCTGCTCACCGGTGTGAAAAGTCCAGGCCCGCTCCAGTTTCGTAACGTTGGTCGCGTTGATTTGGGCAAGCGGCGAGTAGCGCTGTCCGCCGGGATCGTGCCCGTAAATCGGCCAGTCTGTCTGAGCCAGCACAAGCAGCGCGAAAACGGACTCGATCATCGTTATCTCAGACGCTACCATGAGACGTGGCGAACCTTCTCATCCATGAAAAAAGCCCGTATTTGTTGCAGCACGCGCATAATCCAGTAGCGTGGCTGCCATGGGGTGAACGGGCGTTTCAGAAGGCCAGGGAGGAAGACAAACCGATCTTTCTGTCAGTGGGGTACTCCACATGTCACTGGTGTCATGTGATGGAGCATGAGAGCTTCGAAAACGACGATATAGCCGCAATATTGAATCGCGAGTTCGTCCCCGTCAAAGTGGATCGCGAAGAGCGTCCTGACGTAGACCGCATCTACATGTCCTACGTGCAAGCGGCGACTGGATCGGGCGGCTGGCCGATGTCTGTCTGGTTGACTCCGGACCTGCATCCATTCGTGGGAGGAACTTACTTCCCGCCTGACGATCGCTATGGTCGGCCCGGATTCGCATCGGTGTGTACCCGCGTCGCGCAGGCCTGGCGGAATGAGCGTGAGCGAATTGGGCAATCAAGCGCAAAGGTGTTGGAGCAACTCCGCGGTTTTTCGGGAGCGGCGGCTGAGGCGGGTGAACCGGAACCGGAGGCGCTCCGGCGCACGTTCGATTACTTTCGCCGCACCTACGATTCGCAATACGGCGGCTTCGGCTCCGCGCCGAAATTCCCACGGCCTGCGATCTTCCAATTCCTGCTGCGCTATTGGGCGGAGACTAAGGATCAAGACGCCCTTGATATGGTGACGTCCACCCTTCGAGCCATGGCGCAAGGTGGAATGAACGACCAGC
>CAXSIG010000099.1:0-9527 GCA_964237255.1 uncultured Bryobacteraceae bacterium | reverse complement strand
TCCATCGCTATTCGGTGGATGCGGAATGGTTCGTTCCGCATTTTGAAAAGATGCTTTACGACCAAGCGCAACTGGCAGTCGCTTATCTGGAGGCTTATCAGATTACAGGCGAGGCGATCTTCCGCGAGGAGCTTCGGCGGATTTTAGACTATGTCCTGCGCGATCTCACCAGCCCGGAAGGTGGCTTCTATTGCGCCGAGGATGCGGATAGCGCCCCCGATGCGGCGAACCCGAAGCTGAAATCGGAAGGCGCATTTTACATCTGGACAGATGGTGAAATCAGGGATCGCTTCTTCTCCTACCAATACGGAGCGGAGCCCAGGGGCAATGTCGAAAACGATCCGCATGGAGAGTTCATCGGGCGCAATATTTTGTACCGCGCACATACAACGGCGGAAACGGCCCACTACTTCGATGTCACCGAAGAAGAGGTATTGCGCAGTGTCCAGGCGACGGTGGCGCGCCTCTTAACCGAACGCAAGCGTCGGCTGCGCCCGCACCTGGACGACAAGGTTCTTGCTTCGTGGAACGGAATGATGATTGGCGCTTTCGCCCGCGCCGGAGTTGTCCTGGATGAGCCTGTTTATCTGGACGCCGCGAAGCGCGCCGCAGCCTTCATCGAGTCAAATCTGATTGTCGCCGGCCAGCTAATGCGGCGTTATCGTGACGGCAGCGCCGGCGTCCCGGCATTTCTTGACGATTACGCAAGTCTCGTGCAAGGGTTGCTGGAGCTGTATCAGTGTGCCTTAGACCCAGCCTATTTGGATTCCGCAGTTCGATTGACGGCCCAACAACTCGAAACATTCGAAGATCCCGATGGCGGTTTCTACAGTACGCCAAGCGGCGCTGCGGATTTAGTGCTCCGCCTCAAGGATGACTATGACGGCGCGGAACCAGGAGCGAACTCCGTAACTGCATTTAATCTCTTGTTGCTTGCGCGATTTACCGAAAATCCTAAATATGGCGACACGGCCCAAGGTATCTTTCGTGCATTTTCGAGCCAGATCAATCGATCCGGCCCATCGGTTCCACTGCTGGTAGCGGCTTATCAAATGTCATTGCGTCCGCCTCTTGACGTGAAGCTTTCCGGCAAACCGACCGCACCCGAAGCCCAGCCATTCCTTCGCACGTACTGGGAAACCTTTCGGCCGTTCGGCTCCATCGCGCCTACGTTAGGGGACGGCGCCGTTGCCGGCACGGTCTGCCAAAACTTTGTGTGCCAATTACCCACTACGGACCCAAGGGAATTCGCTCAGTTGCTACAATGACCCTGATGGAAAGACCGAACGCTACCACCCTGATGGGGAATCCGCAGACCTTAATTGGCCCCGAACTGAAGGCCGGCGATTCGGCGCCGGATTTTCAGTGTGTCGATATCGGAATGAAACCTGTGGCGCTCGCCGATACGGGAGCGAAGATCCGTATTTTCAGCGTCATACCCTCCCTCGATACGCCCGTTTGCGATATGCAAACCAAGCGTTTCAATGAAGAGATTGAGAAGCTGCCCAACGTTGATGTTTATACCGTGTCCATGGATCTTCCTTTCGCCCAAAAACGCTGGGGCAATGCGTTTCAAGTGGATCGTGTAAAGATGCTTTCGGATCATCGCGACGGCTCTTTCGGCAGCAACTACGGCACCCTTATCAAAGACCTCCGCATTGAGAGCCGCGCTATTTTCGTGGTCGATGCAGAGAACAAGATCCGTTATGTGGAGTATGTGAAGGAAGTGGCGGATCACCCTAACTACGAAGCGGCTCTTGCTTCCG
This sequence comes from uncultured Bryobacteraceae bacterium, assembly GCA_964237255.1. GTDB lineage: Bacteria > Acidobacteriota > Terriglobia > Bryobacterales > Bryobacteraceae > JALYXI01. The sequence continues at coordinate 7,761 of CAXSIG010000099.1, read as the reverse complement.
CCAAGAGCTCATAGCGGGGTTTTCTGTCCAACGCATCCTCCTGGCTATTGGGCAAGCTAGGCCGTGCTTCGGGAAATCCGTTGGTGCGCGGCGGAGCGATTATCGGCGCGGGGATCGTTCTTGGAAATATTATCGGTTTTGTCCGCGTCGCCATCACGGCCTATCTTTTAGGAACCTATGCCCATGCCGACGCGCTGGCAGTTGCAATCGGTCCTATCGACACGCTCAATTCGGTTTTGATTAACACGATGGTGTTCGCTTTCGTGCCGATGCTGATGCTGCGCCAAGGCTCCGAACGCACCGCTCTTTTCCGCCGCGCGATGCGCATATTTGCTTGTCTGTTTGCCACACTTGCACTTGCGATTGTCGTGTGTGCGCCGCTTCTGATCCGCACGTTAGGTCCTGGTCTACAAGGGGATCAAATCCCTGTGGCGACGAATATTCTGCGCATCATTGCGCTCACCACCCTCGCCGCCGGAGTCACGGCCCTGCAGTCCGCGATCTTATTTACAGAACGGCGGTTCGGTCCCACGGCTTTCTATCAGGCGTGCTTGAATATTTTCACCATCGCCGGGGCCCTGTTACTGTGGCCCGTGTTGGGAATCTATGGATTCGCTCTTGGATATTTAGTGGGATCCTGCGTCCAATGCGCATTAGTCTGCTGGTGCTCGCGATCTTATTGGTCGTTACCGGTCGCTCCCTATTTCCGGACGCCCTGGCGGGAACTGGTATCGAAGCCCGGCTCATTCCTGATCTACGCCGGCTTGATCGCGCTTAACTTAATCGTGACTCGAGCGCATGCCACACAGGCCGGTCCAGGCATGGCCGCGGCATTCGACTACTGCATTCGCTGCGTTAACGTGGTGGTGGCCTACCTGGTATCACCTGTGTCTAACTCACTGCTGCCGGAGATCGCAAAATTGCGAGCGCGAAACGAAACCGGAGCGGCATGGCGATTGGTAGACCGCACCACTGCGCTGATCGCGGGTTCGGCCGTCGCGGCGTGCCTTGTGGGCGAGTTGCTGCGACGGCCGATCATCGCCATTCTATTTCAATGCGGACTCTACGGCATTGGTAAGCGCCGTATTCCTCGGCTTCGCTCCCAGCCTGATTGGTTGGAGCTTGCTGGAGTTAACGGCGCGCAGCTTGTTCGCGATGAACCGTCCGTGGCTGCCGCTGTTGGCTGCGGCGATTCCCGTGTCGTTCAACGTGGCCGTAGTATTTGCTCACCCGACAAAAGACCCCGAATTGATTGCACTCGGAGCTTCGGTCGGCCTGCTGCTGGCGTTCTTGGTGCTGTTTACGGTCACGCACTTCAGGCGTCGTGCTGATCTTGCCGCCGCTCCTGCGCCCGAAGAAGTAGAAGAGCTGGTTGCCTCTTAAACACGCGGTCGACCGTTTCCATATTCTTGAGTGCGTCTTCCAAAGGAACGGGAGGTGCAGTCCCATTCAGAATCGCGCGGGAAAAATCGTCGCCCTGTAACGTGTACTGATCGCAAGCCGGAAATTCTTCTACATGCGTACCAGCCGGTGTTGTCACTTGAATCTTAGAGACCTGGTCGGGGGGAGCGTTAAAAGGGATCTCCACTTCTATGCGGCCGCCTATAAATAACAACTGGACGCGCTGGTAAGGCGCCAGTTGAGTCGAGCAAGTAAAGACGGCATGTCCACCCGCAAAGGTCACCAGCGCCGAGGTCAATCGATCCGTCTTCATTTCCGGGTTCCACTCGATTGCGCTCTGTACGTCGATCGGCTCACTCCCGAACATCCAGCGCGAGATCTGGATGGCATAGCATCCAATGTCCATCAACGCCCCGCCGCCGTACTCGGGAACGTTGCGAATGTTCTTCGGGTCCGTGTTGTTGTAGCTAAATGCCGTAATTACGCTACGAAGCTCGCCCAGACTGCCGCCCTGTACCAACTCGCGCACGCGAAGCCATTGAGGATGACTCCGTACCATGAATGCTTCGCCGATCTGCACTCCGTACTTGTCACGAGCTGCAATCAACTCCCTGCATTCCGCGGCATTCATCGAGATCGGCTTTTCACACAGGACATGCTTGCCCGCCACAGCCGCCTTCACCGACCAGGAAACATGGAGATGATTCGGAAGCGGATTATAAATCGCGTCCACGTCGGGATCTGCCAACAGTTCTTCGTAAGAACCGTACGCGCGATCAATACCAAGTGGCGCGGCGGCTGCCTCAGCCTTAGCTAAGTCGCGCGACGCCAGCGCCATAACGCGAGCGTTCGCGCAACGTTGCATCGCGGGAATTACCTTCGCGGTTGCAATCTTCGCCGCACCCAAAACACCCCAGCGTACTTTACCCATTCGCGTGTTCGTAGTAAGCGTGTATCTTATCGTAGACCTGCTTGGGAAAATCGATATCGCGATACAGATTGCACGCTTGTGAATCGTCCGGATGCGGACAAAGCGGGAACTCCTGTTTCTGCATCCATTCCATAATCCGCTCGCGCTTGGGTGGGTTATAGCCGCGAGACGCGACTTGTTCGATCAACAAACGGGCCTTCTCTTCATCGCAATCGGGATCCTGCGTGAGCAACTGAATCAATTCGTCTTCGGACAGAAACTTCTGCCCGACAATGACGACGGTCAGCCTGCCGTAATGTCCAATATCCTTGCCCTGTTCGAGTGAGCCGAGCAGGTGCGCCATAATGTCGCTTTTTTTAAGTTCTTCCAGTTCCATGGCGAAATGAGAAGCAACTACTTCGCCATTTCTTCGCCCAAATGTTATTTCGCTGACAGTGTGAACAGCCGTGGGTCCATCCAGACGGGTTTCGGTTCACTTGGCTTGATGTGATCGTATTCCGCGTGAAGCGGATTAATTAGAAAATTCGATTCGACGCGAGTAACCGCGGAGGGAACCCGCAACAGTGCGAACTGTCCAGCCTTCCACCATTTGTCTCCTATTGCGGTCGTCGATGCTCCCTCTAACTTCTCCTCCGGAAAACCCGAATCTTCCACGGCAACGAAATCCGGAACATCAATGGAGCAATAGTGAAAGTCGTTCAAGGCGGACAGGTTGCCCTGATTGACTAGAAGTTCGAGCAAAGCGGCCGAATAGTTCTCGGCTGCATAAATCGGCCCTATGCCCGGCGAGTTCCATCGTCCTCCCCAAAGACGGGAGCCGGTTCCGTCCATTGGTGGCCAACGGGCGGAAGTAATCCGGTACAAACGCAGCACTCTATGCCGGAAGGCCCCAGGAAAGGCTGAACAATAACTGCTCCACTTGACGGCCACCCAGTTCCGTCATTGCAACCTCGATTGGAATCCTGTTATTAAACTTCCAATGCGGAGAAGTGAGAAACAGGCGTGCTGCTTCTTTGCTGTTGAGACAGTACTCCGCTGTTGCCACCATGCGAGCCAACCGCTCCGTACGCTCGCTTTCCGCAGGGCTAAGCCGGCCTTGCCGGCGTTTGAATGTTGCCTCCGGAACCACACGGTACACAAACTTGGTTTGTTCCGACGGCTCAGCATACAAATGCTTTGCCGTAGCTTTCAAAGCAGATTTCGGCAAGCCCTGTTCCACTGCCTCTGAGAGTTCCGCAAGAGACCGGCTCTCCGTATTCATCACGTCGCTGACAATCTCAGATGTCACCATAGCTAGTATCACTATAACACTCTGTCCGGCCCAACTGATACCTACTCCGTATTCTTCTTCTCCGTTGTAGCCGCCTGACGCCTTGCCGGCTGAGCTTTCGGAAGAGGCTTCCGAGGCAGCATCTCATCCCGAACAGCCGTCTCATACACCATGGTCGCCATAATTGCGGAAGCTTGCATCAAATCCCCAGCTTGCAGACGATCGAATACGTCCATGTTGGAGTGATGCGTCCGTGTGGAATACTCCACGGGATCTTGAATAAACTGGAAGCCGGGAAGACCCACAGCGTCGAATGACAGGTGATCCGTGCCACCGGTATTCTTGATCGTGATAGTAGTCGCGCCCAAATCCTTAAACGGCGCCAGCCAAGCTTCGAAAACGGGGCGCATCATGTCGTTGCCCTGCAGATAAACGCCGCGAATCTTTCCGGTTCCGTTGTCCAAATTGAAGTAGCCGGAAAGCTTCGCATGCTCCGGCTTCAACTTCATATCTTCCGTGTCAGCGAAATGAGCCTTTACGTAGGCTTTCGATCCGAGTAAGCCCTCTTCCTCGCCAGTCCACAAACCGACGCGAACGGTACGTTTCATTGGGGCGTTCAACGCTTTCAGAATCCGCAAAGCCTCCAGCGCCACCGCCGAGCCGGCCGCGTTATCGGTAGCTCCTGTCCCTCCGGTCCAGGAATCGAAATGGCCGCCCATCATGACGACTCCCGCATTCGGGTCCGTTCCTGGAATCTCTCCCACCACGGTAAACGAATCTTTCGGCTCAATGATCTTGGCATCGATATCGAATTCCAGAGTAACGGGAACTTTCTTTTCCAGAAGCCGCGCGATCCGACTGTAGTGTTCGGCGGTCAGCGCAACGCCTGGCGGCGGCACCGGCTCTTTGGGATCTTGACTTCCTGCGGCTTGCGCGAAGACCGTGCCGCCATCGGCGACGGACCCGGGCGTCAACACTACCGCAACGCCTTCGTCCAACAAAAATTGATTCAGGTCACGCCGGAACTTCATCATCGCCTCACGACCCCCGGGTGCTGCCAAAGCTGCCATCCCAGGAGGAAGTTGGGGACGGGGCATCAGCAGCGTGCGTTCCGCTGGATTACCGCCTCCGCCAAATCCCGAACGCTGCGCCGGATCGTCGGCAAGAGCCGTCGCTTCCAATTCCTGATCGCTATATCTGGAGTAGGGCGACTTTGCCATCGGCACTAACTGCCGCGGCTCCTGCATTAGCAGAATCTTTCCCTTCAGCTTGCCCTTATATTTCGCGAAGTCTTCCGCTTTCTCAATCGTCGCCATCATCGGGGTACCGGATACCGGACCGTTCGTACCAGCCGACCAAGGACGCGCAAAACCGATCAGCGGCGAAAACTGCGGCTCTTTCATTTGGGCCGTAAAGCGAGTGCAGTTCCATCCGCGTCCGAACGGACCCCATGCTTCCAGTTGCGGATTCGAAATACCCCAATCCTTCATGGTCCGGACCGTCCATTCGCCCGCCGCTTGCAATCCAGGCGACCCGGTCAGCCGAGGACCGTATACGTCGGTCAAGTAGAACGCGGTCTCCATCACTTTGGAGTTCTGGAAAGCCTCGGTTTTGATCCGATTGATCATCGCGAGGTCGGCCTTTTCCTGAGCGAGCAGGACGGAAGCGGAGAGAAAAACAAGCGAAGCGCGGCGCATCATTGTGTGGAGATTGTAACACCCCGCGCTTGCGTGATCGGGCGGCTAAATGAGCTTGAAATTGATCTCGAGGGTAGCAAGTACAGGGACCGGCTCGCCGTCCTTCTCACCTGGTTGAAAACGCCACTGGCGTACCGCCTCGATGGCTTTTTGATCCAGACCGGCATCCAGACTCTTGACGATTTGCAAATTCGTCGCGAGCCCGTCGGCCCCGATCTCCACGGTCAGAACCACCGTGCCTGCAACTTTTGCATCTTTCGCTTCTGGCGTGTATCCCGGATCGATCTTGTAGAGTACCCTTGGCGACGATACTCCGTTGCCAGCATGATAGGCTTTTTGGCCCGCCTGTGCGGGGATCTGCCAAGCAACGGCCGACCCGACCATAAGTGTAGCGGTCAACGCCGCCATCGTAATAATTGCTTTCCGTTTCGACATAATAGGCTCCTTTTGAATCAGTTCAATGCGTTTTGTGAGATGGTGTTTCAAAGCGAAGGCGGGCGCCATTAAGACGTCATTCTCCGCAGCGGTGGCGAGCAGCGCGGCAAGATATGATTTCCGGTCCCCCGTAATGCGTAGCGCCTCTCGATCGACAACTTGCTCCCGCGCCAGCCGAATCTGCGCGGTTATAAACCAAATAGCGGGGTGAAACCAAAACAGGGTCCGCAGACCTTCTTCCAACAAATGGAAAAGCCAATCGCCGCGGCTGATGTGAACACGCTCATGGGTTAAGATGGCGCGTTGTTGTTCCTCGGGAAGAGCAAGCCACTGTGTTCCCACCAGAATCACGGGCCTTCGAAAGCCGAAGCTGACCGGGCCGGCCAACTCGGGTGAGATCCACACCGTGTCATCACGAACCGCGCTTTGCCGAAGAGAGTAGAGGCGGTAAATTCCACCCATAAGCCAGAGACATCGAAGGACCGCCCCAACAAGCAGCCATGGAAAGGCAGGAGCGGCTGATGTCGCCAGGGCGGAGGCAGCAAAATGAAAAGCCGGTGTGCTCAATAACGGCGCGGCTGCCCAATGTGGAAGGGCTGGGATGAGCAACGATAAAATCAGAACCGTCTGCCAAAACGCGATTCTCAGTCCCGGACTACGTAAACGGAAGACCACGGGCAGGGCTGCGGCAAAAGCGGTAAACAGCGCAACTTGAACAAACGCGGTAACGGTCACTTCTCTTTCTCCTGAAGCAGGTGCGCGATTTCGGCCCTGTCCTTTGCGCTTAACTTTCGATGTGCCGCCAGATGGAGCAAAAGCGGTGCGGCCGCGCCATTGAAGACACGATCCACGAACTCGGACACCATATGAGCCACAGCGCTTTGCCGCGATCCGACCGGCGCGTAAACAGGCGCCCGGCCTTCCTCAGCCTTCTTCACATGCCCTTTGCGCTCCAGAACTTTCACCATGGTTAGTACGGTTGTGTAAGCAATCTCGCGGTCCTTGCGAAGGGCGTCGAAGACTTCACGAACCGTGCCTCGTTCCAGGCTCCACAACACCTTCATGATTTCGAGTTCCTGGGGCGTGAGTACTGCTGACTTCGGTCGCAATACTAATTATTTAGTACTAACGCTCTGGTTTGTCAAGCGTCTCCGATAATTCACCATTCGTTCATCGATATGTAACGCTCCGCCAACTACTTTGAGAAGTCAGACTTGCTAACCATGAATCGATACTCAAGAATTCTGCTTCTCGCCGCCACCGGTGTGGCCGCCTGTTTTGCCCAGACGGACTCCGGACGTCTCGCGGGGACCGTCACCGATCCGGCTGGGGCCGTCGTGCCGAACGCAACCGTGAAACTAGTCAATGAACGCACTGGGTTCGAGCGAACCGTCACTTCCTCGGAAGCGGGAATCTACATCGTTCCGCAGCTTGCACCTGCGCCGTATTTAGTCACCGTTTCGGCTTCCGGCCTAGGACCCACGGAGACAAAGGATGTTGTAATCAGCGTCGGCCAGGAGCGCACGTTGAATGTGATTGTGCAGCCCTCTGCCACCACGCAGCAAGTCACTGTCTCCGGCGGCTCGCTGGCAGTAATTGAAACAAGTTCCGCCGCCATGGGCAACAATGTCAGTGCGCGCGAAGTAGCGGAACTGCCGCTCAATGGCCGGCAGATCTCCCAGTTATACATGCAGACGCCAGGCGCCGTAAACAACGGAAGCGGCACGTTCGACGACATCCGCTTCAACGGCCGGGCCAACGAACAAAATGCCGTGCGATTTGACGGCATTGAGGGTGGATCGATTGTAGACTCCTCGCCCGGAAATCTAAATGGCGAGCAATCTTCGTTCTTCCGGTTGCAATCCAGCCTAGAAAACGTCCAGGAGTTTCGCGTCGATAGCAGCAACTATCCCGCCGAGTATGGTACGGGCACGGGCGGACAGATCAGCATCATCACAAAGTCTGGATCGAACGCCGTCCATGGCGCGTTGTTCGATTATCTACGCAACAGCGCCTTTGACGCCCGC
>CAXSIG010000098.1:2999-11559 GCA_964237255.1 uncultured Bryobacteraceae bacterium | reverse complement strand
ACCTCGTGCGAAGACATTAACGCCTGGGATACAGCCGCCAAGCCCTGTTGATTTTCCAAGGGCACGAGGCCGGTCAGGGCCTCCATCGCCGCAACCGCTTCGGGCGTCATCGTCATCCCGCCGTTGCTCCAGAGCGGCCATTGACAGGATCGGAATAATCCGTTCGAGCCATCCCGGCGCTGCTCCGCGTAACCGTCCAGGAACGCATTTGCCAAGGAGTAGTCCGCTTGCCCGGCGTTGCCGAATGCGCCGGCCAGGGAAGAGAAAAATAGCACGAAGTCCAGCCCGCATTCCCGCGATGCCTCGTCGATATGCACCGCACCGCGCAGCCTGGCGCCAAGAGTGTTCCGCAAGTCAGCGTCGTCCTTGTCGGCCAGCAACCGATCGCGCGTTGCCCCCGCCGCATGCACGACGCCGTTCAAACGTCCGAACTCCGCTCGGATGCCTTTGATCAGGGCCTCGACGTCCTTGCGAATCGTCACATCACAAACGCGCGCATGGAGCCGCGATGTCTCGGCCAAGTCTTCGGGCCACAGGACATCGGGCACCACTCGGCGCCCCGCAAGAACCACCTGTGCGCGCTTCGTCCGGCGAAGAATCTCGCGTGCGACTATGATTCCTAACCGGCCCGTCCCTCCCGTGATCAGATAAACGCCGTCTTCCTTCCATGGGACCGGCGCGAGGCCCGTGAGAGCGCCACCGGCCTCCCACGCGCGCACGAAACGGCGGTCATCCTTGTAGCGAATGTGGACCGCATCGCCGCGCTTGGCGTTGGCGTGCAGGTGCACCAGGAGCTCTTCCCGGGAGCATGAGCCGGGAATCTCAATTACTTGACCGGCGAACTGCGGGCACTCGCGATGCGCCGCCCGCATCAAACCGGCAAAGCCCGCCGCGAGAGCTGTGTAGCGGTCCGCCACCACCACCTGCAGCATAAGCGGCTGTCGCGGCTTTGTTTTTAAGATGGCTTGAACACGTTGCAGAAGCCGGAAGGACAGGCTTTCATACGAACTCGCCACGTCTTCTTCGTCCACGCGAAGCAGCGTCCAGGGCCCAGGTTCCCAGGCGCCCACGACGATTGCCTCGCAGAGATTGACCGGTGTTTTGTTTTTAGGCGGGAGCGGCGCCTGCTGCCAAGTCGGATGAAACAGCAACGTCGTTGGCGCAAAGGCGCCCAAAGGAGCTTGCGGCGGCACGCCGGAGTCGCTCTTGGGCCAGAAGCGATCCTGCGCAAAAGGATAGGTTGGCAAGCTGCACCGGCGGGCGGGCTGTCCGCCGTTCATCAGCTGCCAGTCTACGTGCACGCCCTGCACCCAAAGCTCGGCGACTTCCGTTAGTTTCCCCGCAGCGAACCAACTGCGGAGCATCTCTTGTCCGCCGCTGTCCTGCCCGAACCGTTGCAAGGCGGAGGACAACGCCCCTGCCTCTCCCGTGAGCACTCCCTCACGTCCGCCGGACGCAAAAGCTCGCAAGCGGGCGACCAGGCTTTCGACGTCGCTCACGACCGTCGCCAAGCGATGCGCCATGGCGACGCGTCCCACCTGTAACGTGTATGCGATATCGCGCAAGTCCCAATCCTCGAAATCCTCCTGCCCGAGAAAATCGGCGAGTTTTTGCGCATAAGCGGCCAGCCGTTCCTGATTGCGCGCGGAGAGCAAAACCAGCCGCGGGCCGCCCCAAGCAGGCAGCGAAGGCTCCGTCAACGCTTCTTCCAGAATTGCGTGCCCATTGGTTCCTCCGATGCCGAAGGAACTTAACGCGGCCCGGCGGGGCTCGCTCCCCGCCTGCCATGAACATCCTTTGTCCTGCAGGTAAAACGGCGATGCGGCAAAATCGATGACGGGATTTGGCGACGTCAGATGCAACATCGGCGGCAATTCGCGATGCTTTAAACTCAACGCAAGCTTGATGCAGCCCGCTAGGCCAGCAGATGTATCCAGATGCCCCAGGTTTGTTTTGACCGTCCCAAGACCGCAGAACTGTTTCTTACCCGTATACCGGCGATAAGCGTCAGTGAGGGCCATCACCTCGACGGGATCGCCTAACGATGTGCCCGTACCATGGGCTTCCACGTACGAGATGGACTCCGGGTTAATCTGCGTAGCCTTCAGCACCCGATCGATCACCGCCGACTGTCCACTCACACTCGGTGCGTAAAACCCCGCCTTCGCCGTCCCGTCGTTATTAATGCCAACCCCTCGGACGATGGCGTATATGTGGTTGCCGTCGCGCACCGCGTCCGAGGCGCGCCGGACCAGCAAAACAGCCGCCCCTTCTCCTCCGGCCATGCCGTCCGCAGCGGCATCGAACGCTTTGCAGCGGCCATCGCTGGCATAGTGCAGACCCGGCTCGTGCGTGTATCCCACGCCCGGCACGGCAAAGAGTGTCGCGGCCCCTACTAACGCCGCCGAGGCGTCACCCGCCCGCAGAGTTTGCTGAGCGAAGTAAAGTGCCGTCAGAGATGAAGAGCAGTTCGTATGAACAAAAACGCTCGGCCCCGTTAACCCGAGCTGATAGGAGACGATCGCCGGGATTGTCCCGCCTTGCGATGCAATCCAGGCCACATATTCGTCGGGAGCTCGCACCGCGCCCAGTTGATGCTGCAACGTCTTGTAATAGCTGTTGCACGCCGACATGAAGACGGCCGCGTCCGAAATGTCCTCCGGCACATAGCCGGCGTCTTCCACCGCTTTCCAGGCGTGCATCAGCAGCAGTCGAAGCTGAGGATCGAGGAGCTCGGCGTTGGTCGCCGACAGGTTGAAAAAAGCCGGATCGAAACGATCGCGTCCTGGCAGGCTTCCATCGAACGGAACAAAACGGGGATCGGCGATTTTATCTTCCGGCACATGGGCCGCCCGCAGTTCTTCGGGCGTCAGGAACCGCCCGCTGGTTTTGCCCGCCCGAAGATTCGTCCAAAAGGCCCGGTGGTCATCCGCATCGCCGAACTGGCAGGAGATACCCACGATGGCCAAACTATCTTCGTAATACGCCGGCAACCAGTCCGAGGCAGGCTCCGGTTGCGATTCTACCCGCGCCGCCTCAGCCGCCCCTGCTATGGAATGATCGGCGATCGGGCCGGCCAAATGCGCGGCAATGGACCGCACCGAAGGGAACTTGAACAGCTCCGGCGCGGTGAAGGAGAGGTGAAAGGTCTGGCTAATCCGATCCGCCAGAATGACCGCTAAGACGGACGATCCTCCCGCCTCAAAAAAACCATCCGCCGTGCTCAGGTTTTCAACCTGAAGCAAGTCTTGCCAGATCGCCAGAAGCTTGCGCTCGAGTTCACTATGCGGCGGCTTTTGTTCCTCGCCGCGATGCAGTTGAATTTCCCGCTCCGCCAAGGCTCGGCGGTCGATCTTTCTATTCGCTGTCATCGGAAATGCGTCGATGGCCAGGATGTGAGCGGGGACCATGTAGGGCGGCACCCGCTCCGCCAAATAAGTTCGCAGCGTACTGGCGTCGAAGTGATCCGTAATCACATACGCGACAAGCTGGTTGGCGCCTTCCAGTTCTTTGGCCACCGCCACGCAATCTCGCACCGCGGGGTGTTCCGCCATTTGGCGTTCCACCTCGACCAACTCGATCCGAAACCCATGGATTTTCACCTGCAAGTCAATGCGTCCCAGGTGCTCAATTTCGCCCTCGGGCAACCACCGGGCAAGGTCGCCGGTCTTATAAAGCTTGTCACCCGGCCGCAGAGGGTGATCGATTAACTGATTGACAAACGCGGCGGCGGTCAGGTCGGGCCTATTCCGATAGCCATGGGCCAAGCCGGCGCCCGCGATGCAGAGTTCGCCAGGGACCCCAGGCGGAGCACATTGCTTCGTCTCGGTGAGCACCCAGGCCGTAGTGTTGGCGATTGGCCGCCCAACCGTAACCCGCGCACCGGCTTCAAGCATTTTGACAGTCGACCAGATCGTCGTTTCCGTCGGCCCATACAGATTCCAGGCCTGGCTTCCGGTGCCGTCGAAGAAAGTCTTTAGCGCCGCCGGCAGCGGCTCGCCTCCACAGAAGATGCGCACCCGTTCGCCGTTGCGCCAGCCGGCGCGCGCCAACATCGTCCACATTGAGGGTGTGGCCTGCATAACGGTTGGCCGGGTTCGCGCGATGGCTTGCTTCAACAACTCGACATCGGCAACTTCTTCACTCGAACAGAGGCAACAAACTCCGCCCTGAATAAGGGGCAAAAAAAGCTCTAACGCAGCGATATCGAACCCGAAGGTGGTTACTGCCAGGATGCGGTCGCGGGCAGTGAAACCGGGCTCGCGCGCCATCGATAACAGAAGGTTCGTCAGCGCGCAATGCGGAATCATTACCCCTTTCGGCCGGCCGCTGCTTCCTGATGTATATATCGTGTAGGCGAGATCGTCCCCACTCACGCCAACGGCGCCCGCCTTCGGCGCGGCGGCGATCTCCGCCCATCGGCTGTCGAGGGCCAATACTTCGAGCCCTTGCCCCAGCGCCTCAGCCTCAGACAGCACCGACGATTCGGTTAATACCACCTGGGCTCCGGCATCCTCAACCATGTATCGGAGGCGCTCGGCGGGATAAGCGGGGTCTAGCGGAACATAAGCCGCCCCGGCTTTGAGAATACCGAATAGTGCGATAACCATCCAGCGAGAGCGGCGGACGCAAATCGCTATGAGGCCACGCCCGGCGAGTCCTTGTTCAAGAAGGTACGCGGCAACCTGCGTACTCAAGGCGTCGAGTTGGGCGTAGGTGAGAGTCTCACCGCCCACCTCTAACGCTACGGCATTCGGCGTGACGGCAGCCTGCCGCTCAAACAACATGTGTACCGACGTTTCAAGATCGTACGGTAGCGCGGTATCGTTCCAAGATCTCAAAAGCTCTTGTTCTTCCGCGGTGACCAGCGACACCTCGTCCAACCCCGCCTCGGGATGCGCGACGATGTTCTCGAGCGATTGCACGCAATGCGCCAACAGCCGCTCTGTGGCGCCGCGGGTGAAGCACGCCACAGCCGTTTTAACACGCAGCACGACACCGCTCTTTTCTTGTCCGGCTTCGAAGACGACGTCGTATTCCCCTTCCTGGTGAACCCCGTCAAAAGCTGCAAACCGTGGATCTTTCTTCGCGTCAGTCAACGACGTCAGCGTGTCTTCAATGGAAACCGTCTGGTATTCGAATGCCGCCCGGAAAATAGGCGCGGTGCTCGACAGTGGATGCCCAAGTTCTCGCACCAGCACGGGGAAAGGCAGCCGGTGCGCCAGATCGTCCAGTAGGCTGGCTTGCAAGCTACGCAAAAAGGAAGCCATCGGCGTTCCCGACGCAAATGACGAACGCACGGGCACCATATTTACAAAGAAGCCCGGAACCGCATTCGCATCGTTCTCGGAGCGTTCGTTGACCGACATTCCGACGATTACGTCAGTCTGTCCGCTGTAGACACGCAGCACTGTTTTGAACGCGCCGAGAAAGACCGTAGACGGATAGATGCCCAGTTCGCGCGCGAACGCCGCTACTCGGTCGCAGAGCGCCCTCGGCAGCCTGAGACTCACTGTTTGGCCGCCTTGCCGTTCACCGGCGGCATCGGTCGGCAGATTCAGTGTGGGCACATCGCCACCGAGCCGCTCCCGCCAATATTGTGCGTGGCGAGCGCCCTTTGGACCCGCTATTAACGCTTGCTCTCGCTCCGCGAAACGCTCGTAGACTCCCATGCCGGCGGGCTCCAAGGATAGGACCGCGCCCTCTCGAAGCTGCCTGTATGCTTCGATGAACGTCCGCAGAAAAACCGGGACCGATCCCCCATCAATCGCCAAGTGATGCAAGCTGAACAAAACTACGTGGCGCCCATCCCCGCGATCGGCAATCACGGCCCGCATGAGAGGCCCGGTAGAAAGTTCGAAGGGCTTGGCGTTCCTCTCCCGCAACAAGGAGGTCAGTGTGTCGTCAGCCGCCCCCGTTGCGTCGGTCTGCTCCACAACCACCGGGCAAGCCGTATCCAGATGCTGTTGCAAAACGCTATTCTGCAGCTCAAAGCGGGATGTCAGGATCGGAAAGCGTTGTGCCAAAGCCTGGCAGGCCTTGAGGAACAGATCCTCTTCAAGCCCTTCACACTGTAAGCACAAGGGGCAATTGTAGGCCCCGCTCAAAGGGTTGAACTGGGCCAGCGCCCACAGCCCTTTCTCCCCTTCCGACAAAGGTTTCAACGTAGCCGTCACCTGACGCGTCGGGGACGGCATACTGCCCGCAATGTGGGCAGCCAGCGCTTGAATAGTATTGTGTTCGAAAATCAACCCCGTAGACAGCCTGAGGTCGAACGCCTGATTCACACGTTCCAGGAACTCCACCGCGTTGATTGAACTCAACCCGATCGCCATGAACGATTCGTCTTCCGCGATCTCGTCCCGATCAAAACCAAGCCGATCGGTAAAGATTTCAATCAACCGGACCTTAACCTCGGCCACGCTCGCATTCTGCGCGGACCTGGACGCTCCAGGTTCCGCTTCGGGTTTTGGGTACGGGATGTAACCGGCGGCCAGCATATCCGCAAGAGCGTCCGGGTAAGCGACAGCCTGGCTGAGGCAATCTATGCCTTGAGCACGGCAAGCCTTTTCCGAGAGCGACGGCCGATAAGTAATCCGGAAAACGAAGTACCCCACCCAACCCCGCTCAATCGCTTGCGCATTGTGGGTCCAGTTGCGCCATGCGTCGCGCAGAACGGCGGGCAGGTCTTTGATGCTCTCCTCTAACTCGTTGTCATAATTGGCATTCGCAATCTGCGGCGACACGTCGACAACTTCGTCCAGCGCCAAACGGTGGCTAGCCAGCAAATCGACCCATTGCTCCCGGGTTGGTATATAGGTTTCGATTTTCGGGTCGGCAATCGGGCCGCGCAAATTGGTCAGGAAGTCCATCAACAACACGCGGCTTCCCTCGCGCAGGGACGCAGTCAAATTGCGGAACAGTCCTTCTTTGTCGCGTATGTGGCAGCAGACCTCAATCCCAATCGCCAGGTCATATATGGCGGGAAACGGATCGCGAGTGCTGTCGCCATTGAAGATGTGGACCCGTTCGCCCAGCCCGAGGTCTGCGATCCGTTTATTGCCGAGCTTCGCCTGTGAAGGCGTGATAGTGAAGCCATCGGTTCGCAGATTCGGATACAAGGACGCAGTGCGCAACACGTCGGTGCCATGACCGCACCCTATGTCCAGCATCCGCCCGAGATTCTCGAAGCGTTCCTTGTAAAACAAGACCTGCCGAAGCTCGATTTTCTTAGCCGCGACCAGGGCCATTTCTTCCGGATAGCGCTCCGGATGCAACGCTACACGGGTAGTTGAGAATCCAGGCACGCGTTCGAGGAAAGGGAAAAATGTGAGATAGTCGCGCCAATACTCGTTTCCGCTCCGTTCCTCAAGACTGTCGTATAGCTCAATAAGTTTATTGGGCGCCTCGTCAGAGCGCGTTGTATCGGTGAGTTGCGGCTCCTCAAACCAACAGCGCTTCTGCGCAAAAGGGTAGCCGGGTAAGGCTATGCGCCGGCCCGAACCCTCGGAACGAAACCGCTCCCAGCGTATGAGCTCGCCTTCTGTCCAGCGGCGCCCCAAATCCATCCATTCTTCTGTTGCGCCGCTGAGTCCCGGGCGGGGCGAAACGCTCCCATAGATTAAGCCTTCCTCCGATACGCCGGCCGCGATGGCCGCCAGCTGAGCCTTTAGCTCTTCGATAGAGTGCGCCACGAAAGCCACGCGCTCACGCATCGCGTCGCGACCGGTTTGCAGGGTGCGGGCCACATCCGCCAGAAGCGGCTGCGTACCCTCCAGCCAGGACGAAAGCTGGCGCGCGACCGCCTGCAGACGATCTCTGGTTCTAGCCGAGAGGACGATCCACTCGGGACCCGGCTCGGCCCCGCCCCCCGAACGTTGGACTTCGCGGTACTCTTCAAGCAACAGGTGAGCGTTGTTCCCGCCGATTCCATGCGAATGCAGTCCGGCCATGCGCGGCGCGCGTCCGGCGGGCCAGGTTTCTGTTTCAGCCATCAACCGGCAGGGTTGCCGTTCCACGTTAAGCTCCGGGTGGGCTTTCGTGAAGCCGGCAATCTTGTGTATCGAATTGGTTTGAAAGCTGCGAATGATCTTGAAAAGTGCGCCGAACGCGGAGGCCGACTCCATGTGACCGGCAATCGGCTTCAGCGTGCTCACACGGCAGTTGCCCTCCGGGATCGCAACGCCCTGCTCCTTCGCCATCGCGCGTAGCGCGTTGTTAAAGGCATGCCATTCGGCGAGATCCGCCACCGGATTCCCCATCCCCTGCGCTTCGATGTAGCCGACGTCCCGCGAATCGGCCTTCACCCCCTGGTAACAGGCGCGAATCACCTCTTCATGGCTCGGCGCAAAGGGCGCGCTGATCGACATGCCTCCCCGGCCGTTATAGTTAACGGCGGAACTCTTAATCACCGCGTAGATGCGGTCTCCGGCGGCTTCCGCCGCCCGTAGCGGTTTCAGCAGTACACTGGCCACGCCCTCCGCGCGCAGGTGACCATCCGCGCCCTCCCCGAACGATCGCACCGTTTCCGTTGCGCTCAATTGCTTCACGCGCGAAAGCT
>CAXSIG010000098.1:0-2989 GCA_964237255.1 uncultured Bryobacteraceae bacterium | reverse complement strand
CAGGAACACGTTCGCGGCGCCAACCACGACTTGCTCCACTTCACCGGCGCGCAAGGCCGACACCGCGCGATGCAATGCCACCGCCCCGCCCGAGCACATCGTGTTAATCGTCTCGCTCGGACCGGAAAAATCGAAGAAATACGAAATCTGGTTCGCCGGCATGTTCGCTGCCTGAGCGAAACCATTGCCGGGATCAACACCCGCCTCCCGCAAAAGCAGGGCATACTCGTTTTCCTCAACCGCGATAAAAACTCCTGTGCGGCTTTTCTTCAACGAACTCGGAGCAATGCCCGCGTCTTCAAGTGTGTGATAGACCGACATCAACAGCAGGCGCTGACGCGGATCCATCAAAGCCGCATCATCCGGCAGGATCCCGAAGAAGTGCGGATCGAATGATGCTATGTCCCTGAGAAAACCGCCGAACTTACTCCGGATGCGGTCTGGGTTTTCGCCTGTCGCGTCGTGCCACGCTTTCGATGAAAAACGGCTCTGGGGAATCTCTTCCAGCAACGCCGCATCGGCATCCAGCGCGCGCCAGAATGCCTGCACATCCGCGCACCGGGGAAACATACCCGACAGACCGACTATTGCAATCGGCTCAGGCGGCGCCAACGCCCCCTGAGCGGCACCCACCGCCGCTTCGATCCACCGAAGCTTATCTTGCGTTGTCATGGCTGGTGTGCGGGCGTCATTGGTAAGCTATCTCGGCATTGCGCCGGCCCGAGCGGCAATGGGCTCGGCCGTAACGAACGAATCATCTGTCAGGCGGGTTTCTTTGAGGCTTGTGGTTGACCTTGGAGCAAAGGCAGCATTGCATTAGTCACGCCCGCAAGCAAGCTAAGGTTAAAAAGCAGGATACTACTCAGGATCCCGAAATGCAAAAAGAAAACGCCGCCAACACATACCAGTCCTGGTCCGACTGTGAGGGCCATGGTCCGCTCCAGATTCGCTCTCATGTCCTGAGCTAACTCGAACAAGTAACTCAGATGACTCAGGCTTCCGTTCATCAAAACAATCTGAGCCGTGTCCGTCGCAATGGTCGAAGCGCCGCTAATAGAGATCGAGACCTGCGCCTTCTTCAATGCAATCGCGTCGTTGATGCCGTCGCCGATAAAACAGATAAAACTGCCTGCCTGCTGTAACTGTTCCACCAGTCCGGCTTTCTGCTCCGGCAGTACTTCGGCGAAGTAATCGTCGATGCCTAATTGCGCTGCCAGGCTGCGGGTTGGTTCCACGTGATCGCCGGAAATAATGTAGAGCCGAATGCCGCGGGCTTTGAGTTGCCGAATGACGGCTTGTGCCTCCGAGCGGATGGTGGGCCGCAGTTCGACTACGCCCGCTAGACGGTCGTCGACGGCCACATAAACCAGCGAGTGACCCAGGCCGTACGCGGTTTCCTGAATGGATTTAAGCCCGTCGGGAATAGCGACCCGCTCCCGACACTTACCCGATGCGCCCCCAGGTCCGCGCGTAATCCATAACCAGCTTCGTAACTGCTGTGATCCATGGCGGGCAAATCTAATCCGCGTTCACGCGCGGCTTGGTGAATGGCTTTAGCAATGGGATGCGTCTGACGATGCTCCGCGGCGGCGGCGTAGGTCAACAACTCCGTTTCTGTTAGCGAATCGCAGGTATGGATTTGCCCTACTTGCGGTTGTTCCATGGTCAGCGTTCCGGTTTTATCGAAAACGACAGTATCCACCTGCCGGAGTAACTCCAGCGAACGGCCGTCCTTAATCAGGATTCCATTTTGTGTAGCTACCGAAAGATAGCTCAACATGCCAAGGGGCGATGCCACCCGCAGCACCTCCGAAAAATTGGCTGACACCACGGCCACGCCACCCGCTAATCCACGCGCCAGCAGAGCGAGCGAGCCCACGCCCAAGGTGGGCAGGACCGAACGATCGGCAAGTTGCTGGCTGCGGGCTTCAATTGCGGATCTGTAGTCGGCGGTGCGAGTGAGAATGTCGGCAATTTGCGCGGCCACGGTTTCCGTTCCAGCCTTTTCCACCCGTATCAGCATGCGCCCTCTTTGGACGATCGTCGCGGCAAAAACCGCGTCGCCCGGCCCCTTTTCCGCAGGTTGGGATTCGCCTGTGAGACGGTTCTGGTCGACCGAAGCGAGACCCTCGACGACAACACCGTCGGCCGGGATCACTTCGCCCGGATTAACCACCAGCACATTGCCGCTCTGCACTGTCTCAAAAGGAACCTGAATCTCTACTCCGTCGCGCAGGAGCCACACCGAGCGGGGCTGTTGTTCGAAGATGCCCACCAGCTTCTTGCG
Organism: uncultured Bryobacteraceae bacterium; assembly: GCA_964237255.1. Lineage (GTDB taxonomy): Bacteria > Acidobacteriota > Terriglobia > Bryobacterales > Bryobacteraceae > JALYXI01. The sequence continues at coordinate 702 of CAXSIG010000098.1, read as the reverse complement.
GGAGTGATCTTCGGTTTTTGAGAGGAGTTTCCTGCCGACAAAATACAGACCGGTGCTGAATGCCATCACTGTGTAGTAGTGCGCCGCTAAAGCTCCCAGCACCGCAACGGAGTCGAGCGCGGAAGCCCGTAGCCGCCGTTCCTTAAACAGCGATCGATACGTATCTTGAAAAATGGGCAGAGAAGAATAAAGCGTGCACGATAAGCCGAGCACGCTTAACGGATGAAACAACAACGCTCCCGCCGTTGCCAGTCCCATCCCGGTGGCGCTGACTGTTAGATAGTGATTGGTCTCTTGGTCCGCGGCCACCACCTCCGCCGCTGCCTCCGGACGCGAAGTCTTTACCATTGCCCGGATGGGGCGAAGAGCCCGCTTGGGGGGTGAGCGCCAGCCTTGATAAATCTTCTTGCCGGTATATGCGCCCGCCGCAAGAATCAAACTGACGAAAATCATGGCGAATTTTTCTTAGAAATAAGATCGTAGCGCGCCCCGCCGCCGCACGTCCAGCGTTGCGCAATGAAACGAACCTAAAAACGGATAATAGGCCTCGAACGAACACGGAATCGGTTTAAAGCCCCAGTCTTTTAGGCATTTAATCAGCGGTTCCTGATTCTTTTCCACCACTACCCGTTCCTCATCCAGCATCAGCACATTTACGCCGGCCCAGTCGCTCACCAGGCGTAACGGGTCGCGTCCGATTGT